>CALFOF010000001.1 GCA_937919075.1 uncultured Cyanobium sp.
CAGCAGCATGTCCTGCACGGCGAACACGGCGATCTGGCCGCCATCCATGGCCAGGATCAGGAAAAAGAACAGGCGCGGCTTGAACGTGACGGGCCAGGCAGCCAGCACCGCCAAGGCGGTGATGAAGCTGGTCAGCAGGATCAATGGCATCGACAGCCCATCGGCTCCCACCGACCAGGCCAGCCCCAGATCGGGCAGCCATTCCACCCGCTCGATCAGCTGAAGACCCGCCACCGAGGGGTCGTAGCCGTTCAGGTAGGCCCCGACGGTGACCAGAAAGGTGATCAAGGCCACGCCGAGGGCGTACCAGCGGATTGTCTTGCCGTCGCCTGGGTCGGGGATGAAGGGGATCAGCAGCGCCGCTCCGATCGGCAGCAGGATCGAAACGCTCAGCCAGGGGAAAGCCCCGGTGGAGGCTGTGCCCAGGGCCGCGAGGGCCTCTGGAGCAACGGCAGGGTCAAGCGGCACTGGCCAGGGAGTTCGGTTCTAGACGGAGTGTAGAAATGCTCAACTGCTCAGGCCCTCCCAGATATGGGATGACACACAGAGCCCGGCGGCAGGGGCAGAGCCGGGCTCAGAAGCTGCTGAACAGAAGCACCAGGGCGATCACGCCGCCGAACACGATCAGGGCATAGAACTGAGCGCGGCCGGTTTCGAAGTACTTGAGGCCCTCGCCGCTGCCGAGGGTCAGCAGGCCGGTGAGGTTCACCACCCCGTCCACCACCTTGGCGTCCACCTCCAGCACCTGACGTGCCAGCTTGCGGCTGCCTTTCACGAACAACCGGTCGTTGATCGCGTCGAGATACCACTTGTTGACCAGGAAGGCATTGATGGTGGGGAAGCGGGCTGCCACGGCGGTGGCCAGATCCAGCTTGTGCAGCGCGTAGGCCAGCACCGCGATGGTGATGCCGATCACGGAGATCGTCACCGAAGCGCCCGCCAGCGGCAGGAACTCGCCCCAGCTGAAGTGCTCGGCCATCTCTGCGGCCTCGCTGGGATTGAGCAGGGTGGCGAAGCGGCTGTTCCACGGCGTGCCCAGCAGGCCGATCAGCACGGAGGGCACTGCCAGCACCGCCAGCGGCGCAGCCATCTGCCAGCCCGACTCGTGAGGATGGGAGGCGTGGGACCCATGGCCCTCCTCGTGGCTCTCAGGGGCCTTGCCGGCGGCCTGGAGCAGGGCGCCGCGGATGCTGAGGTCACCGCCGCGGAAGCTGCCCTCGAAGGTGAGGAAGTAGAGCCGGAACATGTAGAAGGCGGTCATGCCGGCGGTGAGGAAGCCCACCGCCCAGAGCAGCGGGAACGCGTTGAAGGCCTGGCCGATGATTTCGTCCTTGCTCCAGAAGCCCGCCAGCGGCGGGATGCCGCTGATCGCCACGCAGCCGATCAAGAAGGTGGTGGAGGTGACCGGCATGAAGCGGCGCAGCCCCCCCATCAGGCGCATGTCCTGGGCGAGCACCGGTTCATGGCCCACCACCTCTTCCATGGCGTGGATCACCGAGCCGGAGCAGAGGAAGAGCATTGCCTTGAAGAAGGCGTGGGTGACCAGGTGGAACATGCCCGCCTCGGGGGCTCCACAGCCCATCGCCAGGATCATGTAGCCCAGCTGCGACACGGTGCTGTAAGCGAGGCCCTTCTTGAGATCCATCTGGGTGAGGGCGATCGAAGCCCCCAGGAAGCAGGTGATCGTGCCGATCACGGCGATCACCGCCTGCACCAGCGGGAAGGGCTCGTAGACGGGCTGCAGCCGTGCCACCAGGAACACCCCGGCGGCCACCATCGTGGCGGCGTGAATCAGGGCTGAAATCGGGGTAGGACCCTCCATCGCATCGGGCAGCCACACGTGGAGTGGGAACTGGGCCGACTTGGCCATGGGGCCCATGAACACCAGCAGACACAGCAGCACCGCCACGCCGTTGGAGAGCGAACCTTCCGACACGGCGGCCGTGAGGCCGGCACCGATTTCCTCGAAGCCGAAACTGCCGGTGGCCCAGAACAGGCCAAGGATGCCGAGCAGCAGGCCGAAGTCGCCCACCCGGTTCACGATGAAGGCCTTCTGGGCGGCATGGGCGGCGGCCTCTCGGTCGTACCAGAAGCCCACCAGCAGGTAAGAGCACATGCCCACCAGCTCCCAGAACACGTAGATCTCCAGGAGGTTGGGGCTGATCACCAGCCCCAGCATCGAACTGGTGAACAGGGCCAGATAGGTGAAAAAGCGCACATAGCCCTTGTCGTGGGCCATGTA
>CALFOF010000002.1 GCA_937919075.1 uncultured Cyanobium sp.
GGCAGGCCAGGATCCGCCAGCAGCCGGGCCCGGGCCGGCAGGGTGCGCTGGCCCTGGATGGTCACCCCCGCCTGTAGAGCGGCCAAGCCAGCCGGGGTGGGCTCCCCTTCCACCTGAACCCAATAGCGGCGCCAGTGACCCCAGCGCGGGTCCGTGAGCCGTTGCTGCAGCCGGCCCACGCTTGTGAGCAGCAATAACCCCTCACTGTCCGCGTCCAAGCGCCCAGCGGCATACACCTCCTTAACGGGGATGAAGCCAGCCAGGTGCGCCCACTGGCTGCCCGTTTCCGCCGTGAACTGGCTGAGCACGCCGTACGGCTTGTGGAACAGCAGGGTGGGCACGGTCGTTTCAGCCAGCTCCAGCCAGTCTCTTGGCGCAGAGCCAGGGCTCAGCTGGCGCTGCGGCGCGCGCGCCAGAGGTTCACCGCGCCGATCGAAATCAGCAGCAAGCCCAGATCCAGGGACAGGGAAGGAACGATCAAGGCTTGGACCCGGCGCGATCGCAGACCCTAGGGCCGGGGGGGGGAGGGGCGCCAATTTAGGGTGTTCCTTCTCCTACAGATTGAGCACCCGCTTCGCATGATCGAAACCTCGGGCGTGATCGAGAAGGAACAGGGCAACGGCTTCTACCTGGTGACCCTCGATCAGCCCGCTGGCCACCAGTGCCTGTGCCGTGCTGCCGGCAAGCTCACCAAGTTCCGCATCAAGCTGTTGGCCGGTGACAAGGTGCTGGTTGAGATCAGCCCTTACGACCTCACCCGTGGCCGCATCACCTACCGGGAACGCAATGCCGGCGCCACCGGCCCACGGCCGGGCGGCAACCGTCCGGGCGGTCCGCGCCGCCGCTGAAACGCCGCCGCTGAAGCGCCGCTTCAGGCGCGCTGACGGGCTTGAAGGAAGCCGGGCAGCTGGGGCCCGCGCAGCCGGATCACCTCACCGGCTTCGTCGTGGAGGGCTTCCAGCGGCAAGCCAGGCGCGCGTCCACCGGCAGCGGCGGCAGGCTCCTCCAGCCCCGGCTTCGGCTGGATCAGGTAGGGCTCCGCCACCGCCCAGGTGCGCGCATAGCTGACCAGCAACGGGTCGGCGGGCGCATACACGTAGGAGGGGTGCCTGGGGATCGTTTCCTGCTCCGCCCGCTGGCCATCGATGCGGACCGCTCGCGTGATCGCCTGCACGAAACGGCTGCGGGTGACCACGGTGGTCAGATAGGCCACCACCCGCACGCGCGGGGCGTCGAAGCCCTCGGCGCACATGTCGATGCTCACCAGCCAATCGGCGCCACCAGCGCGAAAGGCCGCCAGCCGTTGCGCCGCCTCCGGATCCTGCGAATGCACCAGCAGCACCTGGTCGCCCTGCTCCTCCAGCAGGCCGGTGAGGCCGCGGGCATGGGCGATGTCGCGGGCGATCACCAGGCCGCCAGCCTCGGGATGGTCGGCGGCGCGGAGGGTTTCGAGCTTCAACCGCGCCAGCAGCAGCACCCGCAGGGCAATGCTGCTGGGATCCCCCAGGCGGATCGCCCGGCGCAGGTTGCGGGCGCGCCAGGTCTCGCGGTGTTCTGCTGAAAGAGGCGAACGCTCCAGCTCCCCTGCCGCAAGCGACCCATCGGCGCTGGCCAGGCCGTGGTCGACCCAGCCGTCCTGGAAGCGGAATTCCAGGGGCCGGACATCGCCCTGATCGATCAACTGGCGCGGTTCCACGCTCAGGTCTGGGGCAATTTCCTCGACGATCACGCCCTCCTGTCGCCGGGAGATGCGGCGGGAGGCGCTGAACCCGAGGTTGTCGGCGCGAAATGGGGTGCCGCTCAGCCCGAGACGCAACACGCAGCCTCGGCTGAGGCAGCCGAAGGCATGGCTCCAGGCGGTGGCTTCCGGATCGTCGGGATCCAGCCCGAGGTGATGCACCTCATCGGCGATCGCCAGCACCTTGCCGGCCTGCAGGCCCGCCAGCTCCCGCTCCAGCCGCAGCCGGTGCCGTGCCGCGCTCTGATAACTGATCAGCAGTCCCTGGCCGGGGACCATCCGGCTCCAGCCGCCACCGCCACTGCCTTCGCTAGAGCTGGCGTCACCGCCTGCAGCGATCGCTTCGAGATCGAGATCCCGCAGCTCCAGGCCCAGGCGTGCGGCGGAGGAGCGCCACTGGCTGGCGATCGACTGGCGGTGGCAGAACACCAGGAAATGGCTCAGCAGCCCTTCCGCCAGCAGGCGCTGGAAGCCCAGCAGGGCCCCCAGTGTTTTGCCGGCACCGGGCCCGGCATGCACCAGCACGTCTTCGCCCTGCGCTCCGGCGCGCTCCAGCCGCCGCCGCATCAGATCGATCATCTGGCGTTGCCACTGGCGCGGCTTCAGCCCACCGCTGGCGATCCCGCCGGCATCCAGGCCGGATGCTGCTGCAGCGGTGCCTGGGGCTCGCCTGCCAAGATCAAAGGAGGGTGCGGCCACGGTGCCCTGCAGTGGCGCCATTGTGCCGCCCGTCGCTGTGGCTGCCGGAGCGGAAAAATGGGGATTTGTTTCCAGGGTTTTTTGCGCTTCCACCCTTACGTTCAGACCATCCCCCCCAGGACCTGCAGCCCCTGCTGTTCTCTGCGCCGATGAGGCCCCGATGAGAGAGTTCCCCGAGTCCGGCCTGCCGGAACCCCTCCTCCGGGCGCATCTGGAGGGCTGTTTCCAGCAGGAGTGCGACATCGACCCCGTGATCCTGCGGGTTCGGCTGCTGCGTCATCTCGGCTCGGTGCGGCTGGCCCGCTGCCTGGAACAGGAATTGCTGCCGTTGTTCTGATGTCTCCCCCCTCCCCTCCCGCCTGTCTTGCCGTCACGGGCGCCTCCGGCAAGACCGGCTGGCGTGTCGTGCAGGACGCACGCCAGCGTGGTTATCAGGTGCGGGCGATCCTGCGGCCCGGTTCGAGCGTGCCTGAAGGCCTCGCAGGAGCGGAGCTGATCCGGCTGGACCTGTCCGACCAGAATGCCCTGCAACAGGCGCTCTCCGGTGTGGAGGCGCTGGTGATCGCCACCGGCGCGCGCCCGTCGATCGATCTCACCGGCCCGTTGCAGGTGGATGCGCTGGCGATCCGCAGCCAGATCGCCGCCTGCCGTGCGGCCGGGGTGCAGCGGGTGGTGCTGGTGAGCTCACTCTGCAGCGGCCGGCTGTTTCACCCGCTCAACCTGTTCGGCTTGATCCTGGTGTGGAAGCGGGTCGGGGAGCGCTGGCTGGAAGGCAGCGGCCTGGATTGGACCGTGGTCCGTCCCGGGGGCCTGCGGGAAAGCGAGGAGAGCCTCGAGAGCGAAGGGCTGCGCTTCAGCGGCCCGGATCAGCAGGAGAGCAACAGCATTCCCCGCCGCCTGGTGGCGCGCGTCTGCCTCGATGCCATCGAAGCGCCCGCCTCGATCGGTCGCATCATTGAAATCACCAGCAGCCGGGAGCTGCCGCCCCGCTCGTTGGCCCAGTGGCTGGAGGCACCAGCTGGCGCCAGCCCCGCACCCGCCTGACCGCTGCATTGGCTCTGTCTGGCGAGGCTCTACTCGATCACCTGGGGGTGCCGCCCTTCCAGCCCCGGGCGCCCTGGTGGGGCGCCGATCTGCAGACCCTGCGTGACACGCTGCGCCCAGAGCAGTTGCCGGCGGAGTCGGCTCAGACGCTGCCGCTGGCGCTGCCCGGCGGCGAAGCCCTGCTGGGTTGCCTCGATCCCCCCGCCGCAGGCCCCGACGGCGCCGCCGCTGCTGACCCCCCCCACGCCCTTGTGCTGCTGCTGCATGGTCTGGGCGGCTCCAGCCGCAGCATCGGCCTGGTGCGCCTGTGCCACGGCCTGCGGCAGGCGGGGTTTGCTGTGCTGCGGCTCAACCTGCGCGGGGCAGGAGCAGGTCGCAGCCTGGCGCAGGGCACCTACGCCGCCCACTGCAACCGCGATCTGATCCCGGCGTTGCTGCAGGCCCGCCGCCTCGCCGCCGGCCGGCCGCTGCTGGGCGTGGGGCTGTCGCTGGGCGGCACGGTGCTGCTCAATGGCCTGCTGGACGCCGCCTCGCCTGGGTTGCTGGATGGCCTGGCGGTGGTGAGCTCACCGATCGATCTGGCCAGCAGTTCGGCGGCCATCGGCCTGCCCCGCAACCGCATTTATGAGCGTTGGCTGCTGCAGCGCCTGCGCCAGCAGACCCTGGCCGATCCCGCGGGTCTGCAAGAGAGCCAGCGCCGCCAGCTGCAGGCGGTGAGGTCGATTCGCACCTTTGATGCCCTGATCACCGCGCCGCGTTGGGGGTTCGACTCGGTGGAGGCCTATTACGCGGGCGCCAGTCCGCTGGGGCGGCTGCAGAGCTGTCTGGCGGAGGGGCAGCCTGAGCGGCGCCTGCCCCCCCTGCTGCTGGTGCATGCCCTCGACGACCCCTGGGTGCCCGCGGCCCCGGCGGTGGCTCTCAGTGGGCGGCTCAGACCCGTCTCACCGCTGCAGACCGTGTTCAGCTGCGCAGGGGGCCACAACGGCTTCCACGGCCCGGGAGGCAGTTGGTCGGATCTACTGGTGACGCGCTGGTTGCTGGATCAGGTGCAGGGGAGGCGCTGATCGCCGCCAGGGGTGGGGGCGAACGGCGTGCGGCGGATCACCCAGTCGTCGATGGGGCGGCCGGCGAGCAGGTGCTCCGCCACGATCCGCTCGATTCGCTCCGGCGTGACGCCGCCGTACCAGAGGCCGTCCGGCCAGATCAGCAGGATCGGGCCGCCATCGCACACCCGCAGGCAGTCGGCCTTGGTGCGCAGCACGATCCCCTGTGGACGCCCTGGATCTTCCAGCCCGCGTTCCCGCAGCAGGCGCTTTAGCAGGGCCCAGCTGGCGGCTCCCACCGCCGGATCGCCGCACAGGG
>CALFOF010000003.1 GCA_937919075.1 uncultured Cyanobium sp.
CGAGACCCACCAGCCGCAGGGCGGGATGGGCCTCCAGCAGCAGGGCACTGTGGCCGCCACCGCCGAGGGTGCAGTCGATCAGCGCGCCACCACCGGGTCGCTCCGCCAGCAGGGCCGCCAGCGGGGCCAGGCCCTCCTGCACCGCATCCGCCAGCACGGGCACGTGCGCGAAGGAACCCGAAGCCACCATCAGCCCATCCTGGCCTGCAGAGGACGCCGCCGCCGCCCCTGGTTGAAGTCCTGGCTGAGAAGGCACCAGCCGCGCTCGGCGGTCTCGATCGCCTCGTGCAGCAGGCGGCCGAGGGTGAAGCGAATGGCCAGCCTCTCCAGCTGCGCCGGCGGCAGCCGATCGAGCCGGGGATCGTTGAAACGCTCCTCGAGCCCCTGCCAGGCCGGAGGCAGCTGCAGGGGGGAGGCCGGCGGCGGCGGCAGGGACCCCGCCTCACGGCCGATCAGGCGGCTCCACAGGGCCAGGCGCGCTGCAAGCACCCGCAGCAGCTCGGCCTGATCGGCCTGAAGCGACTCCAGCAGCGCCCCGGCATCAGCCTCCAGCAGGGGCTGGTCGGCGAGATCATGGCTGGCGCTGAGCAGCCGCGAACCGGCCCCCTCAAGAGTTTCCACCAGCCGGTGAATGGGATGGCGGAAGGGCTTGGTTCCCAGTTCAATATCGAGGGCTGGCCGCTGTCCGCGCAGTTTCTGCAGGGTCGCTTGGCGGGCCCGCAGGCGGGCAGCGGCCTCCGCCGGATCGGCGGGCGCCGCAGCAGGGGGCAGGGCCGCGGCCTCAAACTCCAGATCCTCGGCCAGGCCAGCGAACAACTCAGCCAGACTCGCCAGCACCGCCCTCTGACTGCGACTCGGCCAGAACAGGCGCAAGCTCAGCAACGCCACCAGGATGCCTACGACGGTCCAGGTCAGCCGCAGCGGCAGCCAGGAGCCCAGCTCGTTGTCGTGCACAATCCAGCCCATCACCATGATCATTCCGCCCACCTTGTAACCGACCTTCAGCCCCAGGGCGCCGCCGATCAGCCGCAGCGACCCCAGGGCGATCGCCAGGCCCACGGGCATCGGCAGGCCCTGCAGACCGCGCACGCCGACCACCAACAGGATCCCGCCCAGCAGCGAGCCCAGGATCCGCTGGCGGCCCAGCTCCAGCGAGGAGCCGTAGGTGCCGCTGCAGACCGCCAGCACCGCCAGAGGGGCGTAGTAACCGAAGGCGAGTCCACTGAGGCTGCTGAAGCCGTTGAGCAGCCCGGTGGTGAAAACAAGCCTCAGATCGGCACGGTTGATCAGCGACATGGGACGACACCACGCAGGCGGGCGAGTTCCTGACCGCTCTCCAGCAGCGGGCGTTGCTCCTGGGCCAGGGCCAGCAGGGTGAGCAGAGAACGGCCGCTGCCGGCAGCCAGGGCCGTCCAGGCCTCCAGCGGGATCTCCGGGAGATCGGCACCGCCATCCCCCTCACACTGGACCGCCAGCGCCTCGATGGCAACGCCCAGCGGGCTGGGACAGGCAGGATCGGGAGGCGGCGGATCGCTCGCCAGGAGCAGACGCTCCCATTGCAGCCAGTGAAGGCGCAGGCTCTGCCACAGCTGCAACCGGCGGCGCCAGTCACCTGCCTGCAGGCGCCGCCAGCGTGGCCCGCTGAGCTCCTGATGCAGGAGGGTCTGCATCCGCTCCAGGCCAGCACCCAGGGAGGCTGGCGGCAACGGGACTGGGAGGCTGCCCGCCCCGGCCAGCCAGTGCCTGTAGCCCGCCAGCTGGCCGCGCAGCATCGCCACCAGCTCACGCTCCGCCGCCTCCAGCTGCTGAAGGCCATTGCGGGGCCAGAAGATCAACCCCACGGCAATGGCCACGATGCAGCCGATCGAGGTGTCGAGGGTGCGGTTGAACACGTAATCCCAATTGAGCACAGCGTGGCCGGGGATCATCAGGAACATCACCGGGATCAAGGCGGCAGTGCTCAGGGCGCTCTGCCAGCCCAGCAGCCGCAACATCGGGGCGATCAGCAACAGCGAGAGGAGCACCCCGGGCCAGCCGGCGGCGATTCTGTGAACAAGAAAGGTGATCAACCCGCCGGCCGCCGTGCCAAGGATGCGGCCGGTGGCGGCCTTCACGGTGAGATCGTCGTTGTCGTCGACCACGATCACCACTGCCAGCAGCGGGTACCAGGCGAAGGCGATGCGGTCGAAGCGCTCCACCAGAACCGCGGTGATGAAGGCGGCCACCGCCAGCTTGAGGCTGTTGCGCAGCAGCTGGGGATTCATGCGGGGCCATCAGGGTCGTGGTCATGATCGCGCTGCCGCAGGGACATAGCAGCGCCGGAGCCCCGCCCGGATCAGGCTCCGCGCCAGGCCCGCATGGCTTCCACCTACCTAGAATCGGCCCTAAATCGGTCCCGGCCCGTCAGCCGCCCTCCTTCATGACCCAGCTCGAGACCCGCACCGAGCCGATGGTGGTCAATTTCGGGCCTCACCACCCCTCGATGCACGGGGTGTTGCGGCTGGTGGTGACCCTCGACGGCGAGGACGTGGTGGATTGTGAGCCGGTGATCGGCTACCTCCACCGCGGCATGGAGAAGATCGCCGAGAACCGCACGAACGTGATGTTTGTGCCCTATGTGAGCCGCTGGGACTATGCCGCCGGCATGTTCAACGAAGCGATCACGGTGAACGCCCCTGAGAAGCTGGCCGACATCCCGGTGCCGAAGCGGGCCAGCTACATCCGGGTGCTGATGCTGGAGCTCAACCGCATCGCCAACCAC
>CALFOF010000004.1 GCA_937919075.1 uncultured Cyanobium sp.
ACGACGATCTGCGGCAACCCCTACACCGATTTCGTCACCCCGGCGAATCTGTATGTCGCCACGGTGGGCCGCTCCGGTCAGAAAAAAACGCCATTGGAGAAGCTTTTGGTCCGACATCCGACGCAGGAACTCAGGCGGGAGATGGCCGCGGCCAACAGCCGTGCGAAGGAGTGCTGGCTTGAGCAGTGCAGAGGTGTGAAGCGGAAGGATGAACGACCGCCTGAACCTGTCGCAATCCACCTCCATGTGAATGACTACACGGGAGAATCATTCGTGCAGCAATTGCAGGAGCTTGATAAACGAGGTCTGAGCGTGCTGGTGGTGCGGGATGAGCTTTTCGGCCTGTTCGGTTCGATGAATGCCTACCGATCGGGTAGAGGCTCCGATGAACAGCAGTTGCTGGAGCTCTTTGACGGGCAGGCGTACACCTCGCTGCGGGTGTCAGCCGGTGATCGCAGTTATGACCGCTGCCAGGTGAGCATCTACGGGGCCATTCAGCCCGGTGTGCTGCGGGAGCTGATCAAGGGCGGCGATCCCTCAGGCAAATGGGCGCGCTTTGTGTTCTCGCCCTTGCCGGAGAACACGGTTCCCCTGCCCACCGCGATCAGTGCGGAGGGGGTGGCAGCGGTCAGCCGGGCCAATCAGGATCTGCAGGCCTATGCCGGCCGCATCTACACGATGCCGGCGCAGCGCTACCAACTGGATCTTGAGGCGATTGAGGCCTTCAGTGCCTACGAGCATGCCAAGCAGATCCAGGCGCAGCAGGCCCGCCTGGATGCCCAGGGGGCGCTTTACGGCAAGTCAGCGGGCAAGGTGCTGCGGGTCGCGATCTTGCTGCACCTGCTGGAGATGGCGGTGCTCAACGAGCCGGGTGAGGTGGAGGTTCCGGTGACCACGCTGGAGCGGGCCATCGAGTTGATCGACGCCATGGATGACTGGGCCCTGGGCTTCCATGAGCAGGCCGCGGCGAATGCCGAGGAAGGAGGCGTTTCGTCGCTGATGCGGCGCATTCACACCCTGGCGCGCAAGGCCAGGAGCGCGGTCACCTGGGGGCAGCTGCGCCAGCAGATGAACTCCAAGGAGAAGAAGGGAACCAATGCCGGCCTGGCCGAGCAGGCCATGCAGGCCCTTGGGGAGCTGGGAGTCGGCGAAGTGAGCGAGGGCCCCAGAGGTGGGCTGCTGTACCGGGCCACCGGTGATCTGCCTGCGTAGGGGAGCAGGGGAGGTGATGGGGGAGCAGGTCTTCTCCCCCAGAACAAACCAGTGATCACAAGGGATCTGAGCTAAGGGGGGAGAGAGAGGAGTGGTTTCTGCTGTTCTTTTTCCTATCCGCGTTGTTGTGGACCTGAATGGAAAAAACAAGGGTCCTCGCTCCCCCAGGTCCCCCCATCGGGAGATCGCAGTCCGGGCTGGGGTTTTGGTGGGGGAGAAAGGTGTGTCCTCAGGTGCATCCCCCACTGGAGGAGGTGGCCGTGCGGTGATCGGGCAGCGGCCAGGCTCCTGGCTCAGTTCTGCAGGCGCGCTGATAGATCAGCGGGCACGCGGAAAATGTCGCGCTTGCCGTCCTTCTCCGGGGTCAGCAGGCCGCGGCCTGCCAGCTTCTGCAGGTCGCTGCGGGCCGTCTGGTTGCTGATGCCGTGGCTGCTCTGGTGGGAGAGCACCGTGTAGCGAAACCCTGCATGGCGCAGGGCATGGCGCAGCAGGGCCAGCTGGCGGTGGTTGAGCCCATCCATGCCTTCCACGCGCCGCTGCAGCACGGCCACCTCATTGGCCTTGCGCTCCAGATAGGAGTGCAGGTTGGTGATCGCCTGCTGGATCACCTCCACCTGGGCCAGCAGGAAGTACGTCAGATCGTTGTCATCGGTCTCGCAGAGCAGGAATGAGCGCTCGTACTTCGCCCGTGCCTGGTTGATCACCGAAGAGATCGAGATGAACTCAAACAGCCAGCACCCCTGCTTGAGCATCGACCAGTAGAAGAGCGCCCGTGCCGTGCGGCCGTTGCCATCGCAGAACGGGTGGTCATAGGCCAGCCAGAAGTGCAGGGTGATCGCCCGCACCACCGGATGGATGAACACCGCCGGGGTTTCACCGTTGGCGAAACGGCACAGCTGCTCCAACCGCTCTTCCAGCTCTGTTGCTGCCGGCGGCACGTGGAACACCGTCCCGTAGATGTCATCGACCACCACCTCCATGCCGGGGGGGCGTAGCCGGCCGGCATCGGCGGGGTCATCCAGCGTTTTCTCGCTCACCAGCTGATGCAGATCCAGCACCAGCTGCGGAGTCAGGGAGTGATCCTTCAGTTCCCGGATGCGCTGCATCGTCCGGAAGTTGTTCAGGATCATCTGCTCGGAGCGGTCCCTCGGTGCACGGTGGCTGCGGATCATGGCCTTGGCCACGTCCCGGGTTGTCGCGGCGCCCTCCATCTGGGAGGAGGTGATCGCCTCCTCCATCAGTGAACTCAGCAGGTAGC
>CALFOF010000005.1 GCA_937919075.1 uncultured Cyanobium sp.
GATGTGATCGCCGCCGCCAGCGCCCTGCAGAGCCAGAGCACAAGCAACGTCTGCACCTTCGCCCAGTACGGCGCCCTGGCGGCGATCACCGCCGCGCGTGACTGCGTGCAGGCCATGGCCCAGGAGTTCAACCAGCGCCGGGCGCTGTTGAGCGCCGGCCTGATGGCTCTGCCCGGCCTCACCCTGCAGCAACCGGAAGGGGCCTTCTACGCCTTCCCGGACATCAGCGGCCATGGCCTGGATTCCATGACCTTCTCCAACCGGCTGCTGGAGGAGCAGGGGCTGGCAGTGGTTCCCGGGGTGGCCTTCGGCGACGACCGCTGCATTCGTCTCTCCTGTGCGGCCTCTCCCGCCACCATCGACGACGGCCTCCAGCGCCTCGGCCGTTTCCTGAACGGGCTCTGAATCTCCCGGCGCCTGGTACGGCGGCCTCACCCCCGCCCCGCAAGTTGATCGTGCTGGGCGACAGCGGCGTGTATGGCTGGGGGGACCCAGATGGGGGCGGCTGGTGCGAGCAGCTGCGCCGCCACTGGATGGAGATCCCCGGCGGACCCGTGCTCTACAACCTTGGGGTGCGCGGCGATGGCCTCGAGCGGCTGGCAGCGCGGCTGGAGGCGGAAGTGCGCTGCCGCGGCGAGCTGCGGCGCCAGGGCCCCCAGGGGATCCTGCTGGGCATCGGGCTGAACGACACTGCCCGGGTGGGGCGCCCGGATGGGCGCCACCAACTGGCCCCGGAGGCGTTCCTGTTCGGCCTGCAACAGCTGCTGCACCAGGCCCGGCAACTGGCGCCGGTGATGGTGCTCGGTCTCACCCCGGTGGATGAGGCAGTGATGCCCTTCGCCGGCTGCCTCTGGTACAACCTGGCCACCGTGCGCCACTACGAAGGCTTGCTGGAGGAGGCCTGCCTCGAAGCGGATGTGCCGTTCCTGCCGCTGCTCGATGGCCTGTTGGAGGATCCCCACTGGCTACGGCTGCTCGGCAGCGACGGGCTGCACCTCAACGGCGCCGGCCACCGGCGCCTCTACGAACGGCTGAAGCAGTGGCCGGCCCTGTTGCACTGGGCCTCGCTGGAGCCGCAACACAGCCGCACCCCGTCCTGAGCTGCTGGTGCATTCCCTGCCTGAGCGCGCGGAACCCTCCGTGATCTCACCCATACGGGGGAGGCGAAATCACCAGGGGTGGGGATGGTGGCGCAGGGCCCACCGGCGAGAAGGTGATTCCACGGACATCCCGTTGTCACCACCGGTTTCCCACCATGACGCTCACCGTCTTTCAACGTCGCAATCCCGAGCTGCTGGCGCAGTACCAGCGCAGCGGCCATCTGCGCGACCGCAACAAGATCGTGGAATTCAACCTGCCCCTGGTGCGCCAGGTGGCCAACCGCCTGAGGCCCCGCACCACCGTGCCGTTCGACGATCTGGTTCAGCAGGGCTCGATCGGTCTGATCCGAGCGGTGGAAGCCTTCGATCCGGCCCAGGGCGCCTCGCTCAGCAGCTTCGCCGTGCCCTTCATCCGTGGCGCCATGCAGCACCACCTGCGTGACAACGAACAGCCCCTGAAGGGCTCACGCCTGCTGCGCGACCTGCACCAACGCGGCCAGACCCTGCAGCAGCAGCGCCTTCATCAGCAACAGCCCGCGCTCCGCGAGGCGGAGCTGGCGATCGCCCTGGGCTGCTCCGTGGCCCAGTGGCAGGAAGCCTGCGGCCTGCACCGGGCCCTGCAGTGCTCCAGCCTCGATGCGGCGGTGGGCACAGCTGAGGCCTGCGCCACCCCCCTGGTGGAGAAGCTCACCGCCCAGGAAGCTCCCCATCCCTGCCGGCCTGATCACCTGAGCGAATCCGCCTGCTCCGAGCCCGAACCGCAGAGCTGGATCCACCAACGCCTGCAAGGCCTGGAGGCCAACGAGCGGCGACTGCTGGAAGGGCGGGTGCTGGAGGGGGCCTCCTGGCGAGAGCTGGGCGAGGAGCTGGGTATCCGGGCGCGGGTGGCCCAACGCCGCTTCGAGCGGTTGGTGGCGCTGCTGCGCCAGGAACTCAGCGGCGAATGGGGCGATCTGTTCGCTCAAGCGTGAACCAGCCGGCCCTGAATCAGGCCGTCAGGCCCAGCGCCACGGCACCCCAGGCCAGCCCCATGGCGATCAACGCCGCCAGCAGTGTCTGGATCCCGTTCACGAGCTCGTTGGTCAGCCAGGCCACCCGCCCCTGCAGGGTGGCGCCGATCCAGCTCTCCAGCAGGGTGGCCAACACCCCCACCCACAGGGCCAGCAGCAGCGCGGGGGCCGTTCCCAGCAGCCCCAGCAGCTTCAGCACCAGCACCATCACCGCACTGCCCACCAGGCTGGCGCCGGTTCCCTCCAGGCTGATCGCCCCTTCCGTGCCGGCAGGCACCGGCCGCAGGGAGGTGATCAACACGGTGTGACGCCCCCAGCGCTTGCCGATCTCGCTGCCGCAGGTGTCGGCGAGCTTGGCGGCAAAACTGGCCCCAAAGCCCAGCAACAGCAGCGGCACCGGCGCTCCCGGCAGGGTGGTGAGCAGGGCCAGCACCGCCCCAGTGGCCGCGGAGCCCCACACGTTCTCCGGCCCCCGGCGGCCACCCCGCGCTTCGGCCAGCCCCTGCCGCTGCTTCTGGCGAAAGCCCAGCCGGGTCACCAGGGAGCCCAGCGCCAGATAGCCCACCACCGCGAGCCAGCCGCGCCAGCCGAGCGCACCCCACAGCAGCGTGCCGAGCACACCCGCATGCACCCAGCCGGCGCGGGTGAGCAAGGGGAACCGCTGGGCCAAGCTGATCAAGAGGCCATGCAGCACCAGCGCCAGCATCCAGTGTTGGAGGGTCTGGGCCGGCAGCAGCGGTGGCGCCCCCAGCAACGCCTCCAGGCCCGTGAAGGGGGACACCGGCACCGGCACGGCCGACAGCAGCAGAAACCTCAAGGGGGCAGACCGCACAGGCCCCAGTCTCTCCAGTGGCGGCGTGGTGTGCCGCTCTCTGTTGCACTCCCCTAAGCGGCGCCTGCCCTCTGCAGGCGCCGGCGGATAATCACTGGCAACGTCCCGTGTTCGGATCACCATGCTGTTCAAGCGCAAGGGCTCGTTCTTCATCGACTTCGACAAGAACGCCACCGCAGAGCCAGCGGCCGTGGCCCCCGTGACCATTGCGCCGGTTACCATCGCTCCGGTGACCGTGGCGCCGGTGACCTTGGCCCCGGTGGCTCCACCGGCCAGCGTTGGCAGCGCCGTTGCCGCGGCGCCATCCACCTCAGCAACAACTCCTGCTGATGCCGGTGACAACAGCGCGCTCACCACCGCAGAAGCCATGGCGGCCGAGCTGCGGCGCGAACAGGAGAACCTGCCGCCCCCATCGCTGGTCACCTTCTCGCCCGAGTGCCTCACCCCCGCCGGTGCCCTTTCCCGCCGCCGCCGCCTGGCCGGAGCCAACATCGGCCCGTTCAAGGCGATGGCCGCCAGCCTGATGAAGAGCTGAGCTTGGCAATCAGCTGCCCCAGGATTCAGCGGCCCCAGCATTCAGGGGCCTGAGGATTCAGGGGCCCCAGCATTCAGCGGCCGATTTCGCTGCGGCACGATCCCGCTCGCCAGGCGCTCAGCAGGCTGAGGCCTGCCACAGCCGCCGTTGAGGTGCGCAGGATCGTGGGTCCCAGGCTCACCGGTTGCCAGCCCGCCTCCGCCGCCACTTGCTCCTCCGCCGGCGTCCACCCCCCTTCAGGTCCGATCGCCAACCGGGCGAGGGTCCCGCAGCGCGCAGCAGCGGGAGCGGCAGCTTGGCCACCGCGCAGTTCTGCCCCGGCGCCCGGCGCTTTTGCCCCCAGCAGCTCACTCAGCAGCGGCAGGCCGGCTGCCCGGGTGGTGGCCAGCCAGCGGCTCTGGCCGTGCTCCGAGTTCGCTGCATCACCGGCCGGCACGGCCGGATTTTGGAGCCAGGCGGCGGCAGCCATGGGTTCGAGCAGCTGCGGCAGCCACAGACGCTCGCACTGCTCGCAGGCCTCCCGCACGATCGCCTGCCAACGTTCCCGCCGTCCCTGTGCGCCTGTTTCCACTCCCTGCACGGTGCGCTCGGCCAGCAACGGCTGAAGGCGATCGACTCCCAGCTCGCAGCCCATACGCAGCACGGTGTCGAAATCGCGGCGCGGTAGCGCCACCGCCAGCTCCAGCAGAGGCGAGGGCAAGGGCGCGATCAAAATGGGTGCCGAAAGGGGCTGCTCCAGCCTGGCGCTGCTGCGGTCAAGCAGCTCCGCGCTCCACAGCTGGCCGCCCCCATCGACCACCGCAAACCGGTCGCCGGGGCCGTAGCGGAGCACCCGGCTGAGGTAGCGGCTTTCGCCGTCTTCCAGCCGCAGGATGG
>CALFOF010000006.1 GCA_937919075.1 uncultured Cyanobium sp.
CACCAGGTCGACGAGACACCAGGGCACCCCCAGCTCCTGCGCCAGGGCGGCGGCCCGTTGGCGGCTGGCCTGGCGCAGGTGGGTGGCATCGAGCAGCACGGCGCGTCCCGCCTTGAGGCGCGCGGCAGCTTGCTCCAGCAATGCCGTTTCGGTGCGTGCGTTGGCGGCGGCGCTGTAGAGGCACTCGCGCTGTTCGCCAGCGGAGCGGGCCAGGGGATCCAGGCCGAATAGCGCCTTGCGCACCCGGTCGCTGCTGAGCGCATCGGCGATCAGCCAGGGGGCCAGCTGGGCGGCCAGGTGGCTCTTGCCGCCGCCCGAAAGGCCCCGCAGCAGGATCAACGGCGGCGGCTCCAAGCCGATGCGGGCGTAGGCGAGCGCCAATGACAGATGGCCGCGCGCCCTGTGTGCGGCCGCCAGGCGTTCGCTGGCGGCGCGGTCGTGCTCGGCCCAGGTCACCGTTTCCACCTTGGCCCGCACATGGGCCCGGTAGGCGCAGAAGAGATGCAACACCGCCGGATCGATTGGGCGGCCGTAACCCGCCAGCAGGGCTTCCACCTGCTCAGCGTGGCCGCTGGCCTGCAGCTCCATCACCAGAAAGGCCAGGTCGGAGGCGCCATCCACCTCCCGCAGCCCCGCATTGAATTCCACGCAATCGACGATCAAGGGGCCGGGCCCTGCCTCCAGCAGCACATGTTCAAGGCGCAGGTCGCCGTGGCCGTTCACGCCCCAGTCGGCGCTGATCCGCGCCGCCAGGGCGCGGCGCAGCTGGCGCAGCTGGGCCGCCAGGCTGCTCACCAGGGCGGCATGCACCGGGGCGGGGAACAGGCCGGGCACAGCGCTGGCCGTGGCCTGCACGTTGCTGGCCAGCACATGGGCGAAGCGCCGGATGGCGGCGCGGCCATCGGCGCCAGGCCTGCCATTGGCCGCGTGAAAGCGGGCGATCACGCCCCCCAGGGCCTGTAGCTGTGCGGCGGGCACGGGGCCGGCTTCCAGCTGGCTGCGCAGGGTACACTGCCAATCGAAGCGACGCATCACCACCAGCGGCTCTCCCGCAAGCGCCCGCACGCCCAGGTAAATGGGCGCGGCCAGGCGCTGGTTCAGCCATACCTCTTCTCGGCACCAGTGCCAGCGCCGCTCCAGGCTGCTGTAGTCGAGGAGGTCCCAGAGCTGCAGCGGCTTCTTGAGCTTGTAGGCATGGCGCGGCGTGAGAAACACCACGCTGATGTGGGTCTGCACCACCTCCACCTGCCGCTGGCCGGCCGCCACGCCCTGCCAGTCGGCTTCGGGATACACCGACGGCCGGCTGAGGGCGGCGATCGTGGCCGCCAGGCCCGCCCCATGGCTGCCAGGCCGGGCCGCCAGCGGCGCGCTCATGCGAGGGCAGGCTCCACCTGGCGCAGGGGCTGAAAGTGCAGCCGCTCGCCCAGCACCGACACGCCGATGCTGGAACCTTCGCCGTAGGTGCCGGCCAGAATCGCCTTGGCGATCGGGGTTTCCAGCTCCCGCTGAATCGCCCGCTTCAACGGCCGTGCGCCATACACCGGGTCATACCCGGCGGTGGCGAGCCAGTCGAGGGAGGCGGCATCAAGCTCGAGACCGATCTTGCGATCGGCCAGCCGCAGCCGCAACCGCTCCACCTGCAGCTCCACGATCTGACGCAATTCTTCGGCACGCAGACTGTGGAAGATGATCGTTTCATCAAGGCGGTTGAGGAATTCGGGGCGGAAGTGGCCGCGCAGGGCCTCATTCACCCGCCGTTCCATTTCGCCGTGGCGGGCCGGATCGCCGGCCAGATCGAGAATCGAAGCACTGCCGATGTTGCTGGTGAGGATCAGCACGGTGTTGGTGAAATCCACCGTGCGCCCCTGCCCATCGGTGACGCGACCGTCATCGAGGATCTGCAGCATCACGTTGAACACATCGGGGTGGGCCTTCTCCA
>CALFOF010000007.1 GCA_937919075.1 uncultured Cyanobium sp.
GGGGAGCGGGGGCGAGGAGGCTGTGCCTGCGGAAATGTGAGACAAACTCCTAGGGCGGGCTGATGGAGGTGTCGGTGCATCCACGCTTCGCCGACAACGGGCTGGTGTATCTCACCTATGCCGCCGGCACGGAAACGGCGAACCACACCCGCCTGGCCCGGGCCCGCTTCGACGGGCGCTCGCTGAAGGATCTGCAGGTGATTTTCGAGGTGCCCCAGCGCAAGGCGGGTGGCCAGCACTTCGGTTCCCGTCTGGTGTGGCTGCCCGATGGCACCGTGCTGCTGGCGATCGGCGATGGCGGCAACCCACCCGTGCAGCTCGATGGTGCCCTGATCCGCGTGCAGGCCCAGAACCGTGCCAGCGCCCTCGGCAAGATCCTGCACCTCACCGACGCGGGCCAGCCGGTGCGCGCCGCCGCCTTCGCCGCCGATCCCGGTGCCCTGCCGGGGCTATGGAGCCTGGGCCACCGCAACATCCAGGGCCTCGCCTATGACCGTGGCCGCGCGCGGGTGTGGGCCACCGAGCACGGCGCCCAGGGCGGCGACGAGCTCAACAGCCCCAGGGCAGGGGCGAACTACGGCTGGCCGCTTGTGACCCACAGCCGTGAATACTTCGGACCGGCGATCTCCGCCGCCACGGGGTCGCCGCGCTTCGTGGATCCAGAGCTGGTGTGGACCCCGGCCATCGCCCCTTCGGGGCTGGTCGTGTACAACGGCGCGCAGATGCCGGCCTGGCGCGGCCAGCTGTTTGCCGGCGGCCTGGTGTCGCAGGCGGTGCACCGCCTCACACTCGATGCCGGCGGGCGGGTGAGCGGCCAGCACCGCATCGACATCGGCGCGCGGGTGCGCGATGTGCGCCAGGGGCCGGATGGCTTTCTCTACGTGCTCACCGATGCCCCGCGCGATGGCCAGCTGATCCGCCTGGAGCCGGCCCCGCCCTCCTGATCCAGCCCGGCCTCGCCCGCCAGCTGCCGCAGCGGGCGGCTTGTCAGATCTCGATCGCCAGCTTCCCCTTCACCTGCCGCGCCTCAAGGCGGCGCACGGCGTCCGGCAGCTTGTCGAGCGGGTAGCGCCCATCGATCCAGGGCCTGAGCTGCCCGGCCTCCACCAGCTCCTTGAGCACCAGCAGATCCGCGCGCTTCGGTTGCTGCATCACCACCACCACTTTGCGGCGGCGGAGCCGCGAGAACAGGGGGCCGAGCAGCAGGGCGCGCAGCAAGCGGCTGAAATCGCCTCCCACCAGCACGTAGGTGCCGGCGGGCGTGAGCAGGGGCAGCCAGGAGCGGATCGACCGAAAGGCCGCCGTGTCCACGATCAGATCGAAGCGCTGGGCCTGGCGGCGCAGGTCGGCGGGCCCCAGATCGCTCACATGGTCGGCGCCCAAGGCGAGCACCATCGCCTGGTTCGGCGCCCGGCAGACCCCGGTGACCACCGCGCCGAAGGCCTTGGCGATCTGCACGGCGTAGGAGCCCACACCACCGGAGGCGCCGTGGATCAACACGCTCTGCCCGGCCTGCAGCTGGCCACCTGCTCCAGGCGCAGCACCTTGGGGGATCCGTAACGGCGCTGCACGATCGCCCGCATCGTGGCTGGAAGCACTGGTTCGGGCAGTCACGGGCCGGCGCCGGCAGGCAGTGATTGAGCTGTGAATCCGTGCACTTGCCGGTTGGTCGGCCATGACAGAACCGCATCAGAACGGCACAATTCGCGCTCCTGAATGGGAGGGCGGGATCGCCGATCCACGCCAAGCCCCCGCGCCCAGCCCCCTGCCGATGCCTCCCCTCAGACACCGCCTGCTGCGGCGCCTGGCTCTCGCGCTTTTGGCCGTCGTGGCGATGGTGCTGCCGGGATTCGCCTTGGGGCCGTTTCCGCCACCTCCGCCACCACCGCCGGCTCGCGTGGGGCAATCGCGCCCGTTCAGCCTGAACCGCGCCGAGATCCGCGGCGTCTGGATGACCGGCAACGACATGCCGGTGCTGCGGGATCGCGATCGGATGCGGCTGGCGGTTGAGCAGCTGGCGCGGCTCAACTTCAACACCATCTATCCGGTGGTGTGGAACAGCGGCTTCGCCTATTACGCCAGTGCTTCCGTCCAGCGCCGCGGCATTCAGTCGTTCACGTTTCGCGGCCTGCAGGGGCAGGACGTTCTCGCCGAGTTGATCCAGGCGGGCCATGCCAAGGGCCTGCTGGTGATTCCGTGGTTCGAGTTCGGCTTCATGGCGCCGCCCGAATCGGAGCTGGCCCGCTTGCATCCGCACTGGCTCACCCGCAAACAGGACGGCGGCCTGACCTCGATCAGCGCCGCCGGTGAGGTGGTGTGGCTGAACCCTTTGCATCCCGAGGTGCAGGCATTCATCCTGGAGCTGGTGCAGGAAATCATCAGCCAATACGACGGCGACGGCATCCAGTTCGACGATCACATGAGCCTGCCGAGTGACTTCGGCTACGACGACGTCACGACGGCGATGTACCGGAAAGAAACCAAGAAGGCACCACCCAGCAATCCGCGCGATCCGGCCTGGTTGAAGTGGCGCGCCGACAAGATCAGTGACTTCATGCAGCGGGTGCATGACACTGTGCATGCGGCCAAGCCAGCCGCGGTGTTGTCGGTTTCGCCGAACTACTACGACTTCGCCTACAAACTGCAGCTCCAGGATTGGCTCGGCTGGATCCGGCGCGGACTCGTGGATGAGTTGGTGGTACAGCTATACCGCCCCGATCTTGATTCCTTTGTGCCGTTGCTCGCCGAAGCGGCGCTGCTGGAATCGCGCACCAGAATTTCCACGGCGGTGGCGATCATGGCCGGCCAGCGCCAGCGCCCGGCCTCAATCGAGCTGATCCGGGGGCAAGTGAATGCCGCGCGTGAACGCCAGCTCGGTGTGGCCTTCTTCTACTTCGAAACCCTGTGGGACCGGGCTGTTGAACCGCTCAGCGAGCGCAAGCTGGCCTTCCAGCAGTTGTTCACGGCCCCGGCTCCCCGCACCATGAGCTGAGCGGCCCCGCGCTTAGGGATAAGCGTTAGGCACGAAGAACTGCTCGTTCATCGGCGGGCGCTGGTAATCGCTGCCGCTCTTGCGTGGTGGCAACTCGAAGGGAGCTGGTGTCATGTCTTCGTAGGGCACCTTGCTGAGCAGATGGCGGATGCAGTTGAGGCGGGCCCGGCGCTTGTCGTTGGCCTCCACCGTGAACCAAGGAGCTTCGGGGATGTTGGTGTGAGCAAACATCTCATCTTTCGCCTTGGAGAACTCCACCCAGCGATCACGCGACTCCAGATCCATCGGGCTCAACTTCCAGCGCCGGGCGGGATCTTCCAGCCTGGAGAGGAAACGGGCTTCCTGTTCTTCATCGCTCACTGAGAACCAGTATTTGATCAGGATGATGCCGCTGCGCACCAGCATCCGCTCAAATTCCGGGCAGGAGAGCATGAATTCATCCACCTGCTCGGGCGCACAGAAGCCCATCACCTTTTCCACCCCAGCGCGGTTATACCAGCTGCGATCGAACAGCACGATCTCACCAGCGGAGGGGAAGTTCTCCACATAGCGCTGGAAATACCACTGCGTTTTCTGCTGGTCGGAAGGGGTGCCGAGGGCCACCACATTGCAACCGCGTGGGTTGAGCGGCTCGGTGATGCGCTTGATCGTTCCACCCTTGCCGGCCGCATCCCGGCCTTCGAAGAGCAGCACGAGCCTGTAGCCCACATGCTTGATCCAATACTGCATCTTCACCAGCTCCACCTGCAGGCGAGCCAGCTCTTTCTCGTAGAGCTTCTTGTCGAGCTTGGTCAAACGGCCTTCAGCATGATCGGAGAAGTCGTCCAGGATCGGCGAAGGGCTGTAGGCATCTCCTGAGCCGAGGGGGTAGGCGAGCGCGCCGCCGTGGCGCTTCTTGTGGCCATTCTTGCCGGATTTGTGCTTCTTTGCTTTCTTGTCATCTTTGAGTTTTTCTCCAGTTGATTTGTCCTTGGACATCGGCTCACCTCGGATGAATTGTTTTTCTTTAGTCGATGCGCAGGTGCCATCAGTGCAACATTCACTACCGAGTCACCCCGGCTGCGCGCCTTTCAGCTGCCAGCACAGCGGCAGCATCCCTCAACCCTGCCTCCAAGCGGTGAACTTGGCTCAGCTGATGATCAACACCACCCCGAACGCGGCCACCAGCAGCAGGATCGCGCCGGAGGCCAGCAGGGCATGGTTGAGCGCATCGGCGCTGGTTTCGCCGGGCTGCATGGCCACCTCATCGGCGTAGAGGTTGTCATGGTTTTCCAGGTCATGGGTGCGCATGGGGTCCCTCGTCGGTTAGCGGTGGAGGCGCCGCTGCGGCACCCTCTGGGTGAACCCTAAAAACAGTGCCCGGCGGCGTCCAGCGATCCATACCCGGCGTCACGAACCCCCTCCCCACGCACTTCCGCCCGACCCGCCGATGCTTGATTCCCTGCCCGATGGCCCGCAGTTATTGGCGCTGGAGCGCCAGAGCCGCCGCAACGGCAGCGGCGTCAGCCGGGAGGCCCTGCAGGGGGTGTGGATCCTGCAGCGCACCTGGCCGCGGGGCCGCTCCCAGCCGGCGGACCTGGCCAGCACCCTGCTGCGCGGACTCGGCGCCTCCCTCGCCCTGAGCGCCCCCGAGGCGGCGGTCCCATCAGCCGCCTCTGCAGGAGAAGAGGCCGCCCCGCTGGAGATCATCAACAGCGTGCGGCTGGGACAGCTGGAACTGCGCTTCTGCGGCGAGGCGAGGCTGCAGGGCCGGCGCCCCCTGCTGCTGTTTCGCTTCCTGCGCCTGCAGCTGCGGCTGGGCGCGCGCACCTTGATCGATCGTCCGTTGCCCGCTGCCGCCCCCTTCAGCAGCCTGCCGGCGGCCGGCCTGCCGTTCTTTGCCCTGATCGCCGCCGACCCGGAGGGGTTGTGGCTGGCGGCGCGGGGCAAGGGCGGCGGCCTGGCCCTGTGGCAACGCGCCTGAGCCCACGCACCAAAAGCCAGTGCCAAGCCCTTCCCGGAGCGTTGGCGTGGGCACAGCCAGCGGCCCCGATTCCGCGCAGGATCCTGCACAGTGTTGCCTGTTGTGATGGTTCCTGCCCTGCCCGGAGCACCTGGCCAGCGGATGTACCGGCTCGTCGACCCCCAGGGACAGCCTCACCCCGTGCTCGATGAGGCCTACGACTCGATGGAGGCGGCCTGGGAGGCGGCCTGCGGCTGGTGGCAGGAGCAGCGGGGTGGCAGGGCCGGTGGTCCGGTGGGAATCGGCCTGGAGGTCAGCACCGGCTGCGGTGACTGGCGTACGCTCCGGCATCCCGGCTGCTGAGGGGCCGTTGAGCGCCACGTCCTTGCCCACGCCTGCGCCCCTGGCCACCAGCCTGCGCGGTCGCCAGCTGCTCGCCGATCCGCAGGTCAACAAGGGCACGGGCTTCAGCCGGGCGGAGCGCCACGAGCTTGGCCTCGAGGGGCTGTTGCCCCATGCCGTGGAATCGCTCGACATCCAGGTGGCCCGGGCATGGAAGGCCTTCTGCAGCCTGTCCAGCGACATGGAGAAGTTCCGCTTTGCCCATGGCCTGCGCCAGACCAACAGCACCCTGTTTCACCGGTTTCTTGCCGACCACATCGAAGCGGTGCTGCCGATCGTGTACACCCCCACGGTGGGAACGGCGATCCAGCGCTTCAGCCTCGATTACCGCAGCCCCGCCGGCGGGGTCTTTCTGGCGGCGGCCGATCAGGACCGCTTCGCGGCGGTGCTGCGGCAGGCGGCCAGCGGGCCCATCGATCTGATCCTCGTCACCGATGCGCAGGGCATCCTCGGCATCGGCGATCAGGGGGTGGGCGGCATCGAGATCTGCCAGGGCAAGCTGGCCGTGTACACCCTCTGCGCCGGGCTGGACCCGCACCGGGCGCTGCCGGTGGTGCTCGATGTGGGCACCGACCGCCCCGAGCTGCTCGACGACCCCCTCTATCCCGGCAGCCACCAGCCGCGCCTGGCCGGCGCCGCCTACGACACCCTGATCGCCCGCTTCGTGCAGGCCATCACCGACGTGTTTCCGGGGGCGGTGCTGCACTGGGAGGATTTCGGCGTGGGCAATGCCCACCGCAACCTGGCCCGTTACCGGCAGCAGCTGCCCAGCTTCAACGACGACATCCAGGGCACCCGTGGCGTGGCCTGCGCCGTGGTGGCGGCAGCTTCCCAGGGGGCTGGGGTACCGCTCGCGGAGCACCGCATCGTGGTGTTCGGCGCCGGCACCGCTGGCTGCGGCATCGCCGATGGCCTGGTGCGGCTGCTGCAGCGCAGCGGCCTTTCCGCTGAGGAGGCGCGCCGCCGCCTCTGGTTGATCGACCGCTACGGCCTGGTGCACACGGGCCAGCAGCAGGATCAGATCCCGGAGATGGCCAGGGCATTGGCACGCCCGGTGGCTGAGTTGGAGGCCTTCAGCCGCGACGGCAGCGGCGCGATCGGCTTACTGGAGGTGGTGCAGCGCGTGCAACCCACCGTGCTGATCGGCACCTCCACGGTGGCGGGCGCCTTCAGCCAACAGGTGGTGGAACACATGGCTGCCGCTGTGGCGCGGCCGATCATCCTGCCGCTGTCGAATCCCACCCGGCTGGCGGAGGCCCAACCTGCCGATCTGCTGCGCTGGAGCGAGGGCCGCGCCCTGGTGGCCACCGGCAGCCCGTTTGCGCCGGTGGAGGTGGGGGGGCAGCTGCGCCGCATCGGCCAGTGCAACAACTGCTTCCTGTTCCCCGGCCTGGGTTTCGCCTGCGTGGCGGTGGGAGCCAGCGAGGTGAGCGAAGCGATGATTGATGCGGGCCTGGAGGCACTGGCACGGCTGATCCCGGCCTGGAGCGATCCCGAGGCGCCGCTCATGCCCGAACTCACCGAGGTGGCGGTGGTGTCCACCGCGGTGGCGGAAGCAGTGGCCCTGGCGGCGGTGGAAGCCGGAGTGGCCCGCCACGCCAGCACTGCCGAGCAAGCGCTCGCCTGCCTGGAGCGGGCCCGCTGGCACCCCACCTACCGCGCGGTGGTGGGGGCCTGAGCGATCGGAGCCGCGCGCAGCTGCGGGTTCAGAGCTCGTCTTCCACGCCGGGCAGCACGGTGCAATCGCTCATCGGGTAGCTGACGCAGAGCAGGGCAAAACCCTGGGCGATCTGGTCATCGTCGAGGAAGCTCTGATCGGATTGATCCACACTGCCGGCCAGGATCTTGCCGGCGCAGGTGCTGCAGGCGCCAGCACGGCAGGAGTAGGGCAGGTCGATGCCCTGCTCTTCGGCGGCATCGAGGATGTACTGGTCATCGGGGCAATCGAAGGTCTTGCCGCCTTCCATCGTGATCGCATAGGTGGCCATGGTGAGGTTGGCGTGGATGACCCACTGGATCTAGGGAGCCGATCGCGGCGCGGATGTGCGGGCCGCTACGGAATGCCGTGGCACGCACGCTTGCCAACAACGGCAGGAAGGCATGTGGTGGCATGAACACACGGCCCGGCCCCGCTGGCTCCTGGCGGTCCTCCTGCTCTTTACATGGTTAACCGTGTGGAGGGAGTGAAACGTGATCAGGGTCTGGATCCCGGCGGAGAGGAGCCCCAGCGAACGACGGGTGGCCGCAACGCCGGACACCACCCGCCGCCTTGCGGACAAGGGCTGCGCGGTGGCGATCGAGAGTGGCGCCGGCCAGCAGGCGGGCTACGGCGATGACAGCTTTGCGGCCAGCGGCGCGGAAATCCTGCCCGCCGGCGCAGCCGAGGGCTGGGAGCAGGCCGATGTGGTGCTCACGGTGGCGCCACCGCGGCTGGAAGCCGATGGCGGGCCCGGCCATGTGGAGCGTCTGCGTGCCGGCAGCCTGCTGATGGGCCTGCTGGAGCCCTACCAGAACCGCCCCCTGATCGAGCGGCTCTCCAGCCAGGGCGTCTCGGCGCTGGCACTGGAGCTGCTGCCCCGCATCAGCCGCGCCCAGACGATGGATGCCCTCTCCTCACAAGCCAACATCGCCGGCTACAAAGCGGTGCTGCTGGCAGCGGCCGAGCTCGATCGCTTTTTCCCGATGCTGATGACCGCCGCCGGCACGGTGCAACCGGCCAAGGTGGTGGTGCTGGGCGCCGGCGTGGCCGGCCTGCAGGCGGTGGCCACGGCCCGCCGCCTCGGCGCGGTGGTGAAGGTGAGCGATGTGCGGCCTGCCGCCAAGGAGCAGGTGGAATCGCTCGGCGCCCGCTTCATCGATCCGCCCGAACGTGATGCCCCCGGTGAGGCCGGCGGCTATGCCCGTGAGGCCGGCCTGGCCTTCCTCGAAGCGCAACGCCAGCAGCTGGCAGTGCACCTGGCTGAAGCCGATGCCGTGATCACCACGGCGCTGGTGCCGGGCCGTCCGGCGCCGCTGCTGATCACCGAACAGATGCTGGCCGTGATGCGGCCGGGATCGGTGGTGGTGGATCTGGCAGTGGGTCAGGGCGGCAATGTGGCCGGCAGCCAGGCCGACACCACCGTCGACATCGGCGGGGTGCGGGTGATCGGCGCCGGCCAGTTGCCGGCTTCGGTGCCGCAGCACGCCAGTGCTCTGTATGCGCGCAATGTGTCGGCGCTGCTGGAGCAGCTGCTGATCGACGACCTGCTCACCATTACCCCGGAGGACCCCCTGCTGGACCCCTGCCTGATCACCCACGCCGGCACCTGCCGCCGCCTCGATCTCTGGCCAGCGCTGGTGGAGGTGGCGGCATGAGCGGCGCACTCAGCGGCACCGAAGCGCTCTGGGTGCTGGTGCTCGGCAGCCTGCTCGGGCTGGAACTGATCGGCAAGGTGCCCCCCACCCTGCACACCCCGTTGATGTCCGGCGCGAACGCCATCAGCGGCATCACCCTGCTGGCGGCCCTAGTGCTGATCGCGGAGGCGCCCACGCCGGCGCTGCGCCTGGTGGGCGCCACCGCGCTGGGCTTTGCCCTGTTCAACGTGGTCGGGGGCTTTCTCGTCACCGACCGGATGCTGGCCATGTTCAAACGCAAGGGAGCGAACTGATGGGAGAACTGACGCTCGAACTCGGGGCCGTGCTGCTGCTGGCCCTCGGCCTCAAGGGCCTGGCCAAGATCCGCACGGCACGGGCGGCCAACGGCCTGGCGGCCCTGGCACTGCTGCTGGCGGTGGTGGGTCTGCTGCTGCAACAAGGGCTCACCGGCTGGCCATGGATGCTGCTGGGCCTGGGAGTGGGCGGCGGCCTCGGCGCGCTGCTCGCCTTCAAGGTGGCGATGACCGCCATGCCCGAAACCGTGGCGCTGTTCAACGGCTGCGGCGGACTGTCGTCGTTGCTCGTGGCGATCGGTGCGGCCCAGCTGCCCACGCCGCTCAACCTGCTGGGTCAGGTGTCGGTGCTGGCGTCGGTGCTGGTGGGCTCGATCACCTTCAGCGGTTCGCTGGTGGCGATGGGCAAGCTGCAGGAATGGCTGGGCACCCCCGGCTGGACCCAACGGCCCCAGCGCCACGCGATCAACATCACCCTGGCGGTGGCCACATTGGTGTGCTGCGCTCTGGTGCTCAAGGGCATGGCGGTGGCCCTGATTCCGCTCACAGTGCTGTCGTTGCTGCTGGGCATTGGCCTCACCCTGCCGGTGGGCGGCGCCGACATGCCGGTGGTGATTTCGCTGCTGAATTCTTATTCGGGTGTGGCGGCGGCGGCGGCCGGCTTCGTGGTGGGCAGCGAGCTGCTGATCGTGGCGGGCGCCATGGTGGGAGCTGCGGGCCTGATCCTCACCCAGGTGATGTGCACGGCAATGAACCGTTCGCTCACTTCTGTGTTGTTCGGCGGCGCCATGGGGGCAGCGCCTGTTGGCGGCGCCGATGGCACCAAGGACGAGGGCTACAAGAACGTCACCTCCTGTAGCGCGGAGGAATGCGCGCTCACGCTGGAGGCGGCCGAGCGGGTGGTGTTCGTGCCGGGCTACGGCCTGGCCGTGGCCCAGGCGCAGCACAGCCTCAAGGAGCTGGCCAAGTTGCTGGAGCAGCAGGGCATTGCGGTGAGCTACGCGATTCACCCGGTGGCCGGCCGCATGCCAGGCCACATGAATGTGCTGCTGGCCGAGGCTGATGTGCCCTACGACCAGTTGATCGAGATGGACACGATCAACCCGGAATTCCCCCGCACCGATGTGGTGATCGTGCTCGGCGCCAACGATGTGGTGAATCCCCGCGCCAAGAGCGATCCCTCCAGCCCCCTCTACGGCATGCCCGTGCTGGAGGTGGATCAGGCCCGCTCGGTGTTCGTGGTGAAACGCAGCCTGGGCTCCGGCTACGCCGGCATCCGCAACGACCTGTTCGAACTCCCCCAGACCTCAATGGTGTTCGGCGACGCCAAACAAGTGCTCCAGACCCTGCTGCAGGAACTGCGAGCGCTGGGGGTGGGCAAGGTGCCGGCGGGGGCTGGGACGGGGCGCTGAAGAGAGAGAAACTCTTTCCTTCCTCAAATCATGCGACCTCGACATCGTTATTTCCAGCATGGTGAATTTCCTCTCCATGCTGGATTTCCAAGATCAGAAACGAGGCAAGTATTCTTACTTTCTCCGCAGAACACTTAA
>CALFOF010000008.1 GCA_937919075.1 uncultured Cyanobium sp.
AGCGTCCCCATCTGCGTCTGGTGTCCGCCAGGGCGGGCAACGTGATCGGTGGTGGCGACTGGGCCGAACACCGCATCGTCCCGGATGCCATCCGAGCGCTGATGGCGGCGGAGCCGATCGTGGTGCGTTCACCCGAGTCCACCCGCCCCTGGCAGCACGTGCTCGAACCGCTCGGGGGCTATCTGCAGCTGGCGGAACGGCTCCATGCTGATCCGAGCCTGGCTACTGCCTACAACTTCGGCCCAGAACGCAGTGCCAACCGGCCAGTGCGCCAGCTGGTGGAGGAGATTCTGCGGCACTGGCCCGGCACCTGGCACAACCATGCCGACCCCCAGGCCCGCCATGAGGCGGGCCGCCTCGATCTCAGCACCGATCGCGCCTTTCATCAGCTCGGTTGGACACCCCGCTGGGACTTTGAGGCCACCATTGCCGAAACCGTGGCTTGGTACCGCCGCTTCCACGCAGGTGAAACCGCCCGCGAACTCTGCCTTGAGCAGATTCAGCGCTACGTGGGGGCCTGATAGCTTGCGATCAAGCAGTGGCTCAGCGCTTGTGACCTCCAGTTCCGACTCCCTGGCCAGCCCAGCCGAACTGGAGGCACTCAAGGCGGAGATCCTTACCCTCACCCGCCGCTACGCCCGCTCTGCCCACCGCGCCTTCCGCCCCGCCGCCGATCCCCTCCGGCCGTCCTTCGATCCCGCCTCCGGCACGATTCCCTATGCCGGGCGGGTGTTCACGGAAGATGAGGTGGAGGCTGCCGTTGGGTGCACCCTGGATTTCTGGCTCACCCTTGGCAGCGAGGGGGAGGCCTTTCAGCAGGAACTCGCCGCTTTTCTAGGGGTACGGGCCTGCCTGGTCGTGAATTCCGGCTCCTCCGCCAATCTCCTGGCCCTCTCGGCGCTCACGTCGCCCCTGTTGCCGGAGGCGCGCCGCCTGCAGCCTGGTGATGAGGTGATCACCTGTGCCGCCGGTTTCCCCACCACCGTTACTCCGATCCTCCAGAACGGTTGTGTGCCGGTCTTTGTCGACAACGATCCCCTCACTGGCAACTTGCTGGTGGATCAGCTTGAGGCCGCCTTCGTGCCCGGCCGCACCCGGGCCGTCATGGCCGCCCATGCTCTCGGCAACCCCTTCGATCTCGGTGCGGTGTTGGCCTTCTGCCGACGCCATGATCTTTGGTTGATCGAAGACAACTGCGATGCTCTCGGCTGCAGCTACACCCTTCCCCGGGCCCAGGCCGAAGCCCTCGGCTTTCGCCACAACAGCCCCGGCCTCGATGCTGGCCCCGACCATGTGATCCGTTGGACCGGCACCTGGGGGGATCTCAGCACGCAGAGCTTCTATCCACCCCATCACCTCACCATGGGTGAGGGCGGCGCCGTCAACATTGTGGAGAGTGCCCTGCTGCGGCGCATTGTCGAGAGCTTCCGTGACTGGGGCCGTGACTGCTGGTGCCCCAGCGGACGCGATGACACCTGCGGCAAGCGGTACGACTGGCAGCTGGGTGAGCTGCCCCAGGGCTACGACCACAAGTACATCTATTCCCACTTCGGCTACAACCTCAAGCCGCTCGATCCCCAGGCCGCCATCGGTCGCGTGCAGATCCGGCGCCTGCCGGAGTTCATCGAGGCCCGGAAGCACAACTGGCAGCTGCTCCGCCAGGGGCTCGACGACCTCGGCGACGTGTTCAGCTTCTGCCTGCCCACCCACGCCAGCCGCTTCGACCCGGCCACCGGCACCTTCCACTGGGATGGCAGCGGCGCCCGCAGCGATTGCAGTTGGTTCGGATTCTTGCTCCTCGTGCGTCCGGAGGCCCCCTTCACGAGCTCCGATCTCGGTCGCCATCTGGCCGCCTCCGGCGTGGGTACCCGCATGCTCTTTGGCGGCAATCTGCTGCGGCAGCCTGCGTTCGTGCAGCTTCGTCGGGATCGCCCTGAAGCGATCCGCCTCGCCGTTCCGGCCATGCCGGGGGCCGATCAGCTGATGCAGCAGGCCCTGTTCTTGGGTACCTACCCGGGGCTCAGCGAGGAGATGATCGCCCGCGAAGTGGCCATTATCCGTGCGTTTGTTCAGGACCGGCTGCAGGCGGCGTCCCGCCCATGACGGAAAGCCACCAGCCCAGCGCCCTGGTGTTCGGAGCCGGCGGCGCCCTCGGCTCGGCCATTCACGCCACCCTGACTGACCAAGGCTTCCGCCTGTTCACCGCCGGCCCTGCGGCCGATCGTGATGCCCGTTGCCATCTTCAGATGGCCTACGACAGCCCTGTTGCCGATGGGGCCTTCGACACCCTCCCCCCTCTGGCTGCAGTGGTGTG
>CALFOF010000009.1 GCA_937919075.1 uncultured Cyanobium sp.
CCGGCTCCAACAGGCCGGTGGCGGTGAGCTGCCGCAGCAGGGTGCGCCACTGGCCGCGGTCGAGTTCCTTGCCGATGCCGTACACACTCAGTTCGTGGTGCCCCAGGGCCCGCAGGCGCGCCGTATCCGCCCCCAGCAGCACGTCCACCACATGGGCGGCGCCGAAGCGCTGGCCGGTGCGGTACACCGCCGACAGGGCCTTCTGGGCCGGGATCGTCACATCGGTGCGCTCCTGGGGCTCCAGGCAGCGATCGCAATTGCCGCAGGGCTGCTCCAGGGTTTCGCCGAAGTGCGCCAGCAGCAGCTGGCGGCGGCAGCTGGGTGCTTCGCTGAAGCCGATCAGGGCCTCCAGTTTTCCGTGCTCGATCCGCTTCTGGGCCGGCTCGGCCTCGGAGTCGTCGATGAAGCGCCGCAGCTGCGGCACATCGCCGGCGCCGTGCACCATCCAGGCGGTGGCCGCCAGCCCGTCCCGGCCGGCCCGGCCGGTTTCCTGGTAGTAGGCCTCCAGGCTCTTGGGCAGATCCACGTGGGCCACGAAGCGCACATCCGGCTTGTCGATGCCCATGCCGAAGGCGATCGTGGCCACCACGATCACACCGCTGTCCCGCCGGAAACGGCCCAGGGCGGCGCTGCGCTGCTGCGCCTCCAGACCGGCGTGATAAGCGATGGCGTCGTGGCCGGCGGCACGCAGGTCGGCGGCGAAGCGATCCACCCGGGCGCGGGAGCGGGCATACACAATGCCGGCATCGCCGCGGTGCGCTTCGAGGAAGGTCAGCAGCTGGGCCTTGGCGTCGTCTTTGTCGCGCAGCAGATAGCGGATGTTGGGGCGATCAAAGCTGGCCGTGAACACCCGCCCCTGCTCCAGCGCCAGCCGCGCCACGATCTCGTCGCGGGTGCGTGGGTCGGCCGTGGCGGTGAGCGCCAGCCGCGGCACCTGGGGAAAGCGGGCCGCCAGTTCCGCCAGCTGCAGGTATTCCGGCCGGAAATCGTGCCCCCACTGCGACACGCAATGGGCTTCATCGATGGCGAACAGCGCCAGGGGGCGCTCCGCCAGCCGCTCGAGCAGGTCACCGGCCAGCAGCCGTTCCGGCGACACATACAGCAGATCCAGGCTCTGGGCCTGCAGGGCGCGCCAGATGGCGCTGCTCTCCTGGGCCGCCAGCGCCGAATGCAACGCCGCCGCCCGCACCCCCGATTGCCGCAGGGCTTCCACCTGGTCTTCCATCAGGGCGATCAACGGCGAGATCACCACCGCCAGCCCGGGGCGGCACAGCGCCGGGATCTGATAGCAAAGCGATTTACCGCCGCCGGTGGGCATCAGCACCAGGGCTGAGCCGCCGTCGATCACGTGCTCCACGATCGCCTGCTGCGGGCCGCGGAAGGCCTCGTAGCCGAACACCTCACGCAGCACACCCTGCGCTGAGGCTGCGGGCTGCAGCAAGGCGCCGGGCTGCAACGAGCCCTGCGGCGACACGCTCGGCTGCGGGTGTCCCAAGGCGTTGGCCCCTGCGCGCTGATCTCCCACAATGGCGCCATGAACGGCCCATCAGCACCGCGCGCGGCCACGTCTATGGCAGTGGCCATCGGCCGCCGTCTCACCCCCTGGGGGTTCCTGGCGCCGGCGCTGCTGCTGCTGGCGGTGTCAGTGCTGGTGCCGGCGGCGATGGCCCTGGTGATCAGCTTCACCGCCACCGGCCTCGACATGAGCGAACCGCTGCAGTTCGTGGGCCTCGCCAACATCCGCCGCCTGCTCACCGATCCGGTGTTCTTTCAGGTGCTGGGCACCACCTTTCTCTATCTGGTGGGGGTGGTGCCGCCGATTGTGTTCGGCTCGCTGGCGCTGGCAGTGCTGGTGAATCGCAGCCTGCCAGGCATCCACTGGTTCCGGGCCGCTTTCTACACACCCGTGCTGGTGTCGATCGTGGTGGCGGCGATCGCCTTTCGCTGGCTGTATGCCGAAAACGGCCTGATCAACGGCTGGTTGGCGGCCCTGCTGGGCAGCACGTTCGAACCGATCGGCTTCCTCACCAATCCGCTGCTGGCCTTGCCGGCGGTGATGCTGGTCACCCTGTGGAAAGGCCTGGGCTACTACATGGTGATCTTCCTGGCCGGTCTGCAGGGCATTTCGGCGGAGCTCTACGAGGCGGCGGCCCTCGATGGCAGTGAGGGTTGGCGCAGCCATCTCGACATCACCCTGCCCCTGCTGCGCCCCTACATCACCCTGGTGGCGGTGATCTCGGCGATCGCGGCCACCAAGGTGTTCGAGGAGGTGTTCCTGATGACCCAGGGGGGGCCGGCTGATTCCACCCGCACCCTCGTCTATTACGTCTACGACCAGGCCTTCTCGGAGCTGGAGATCAGCTATGCCTGCACCGTGGGCCTGGCCCTGTTCCTGATCGTGCTGATCTTCTCGATGCTGCGCTATCTCGTGGCCGGCGACCGCAGCCTCACCTGAGCACGATGGGCGCGGCGGATGTCAGGCTGCTCCTTGGCTTGGCCGCCCCGGCGGACCACCATCAGGGGCAGCAAGCATGAGTGGCAGCATTGGCGTGGTGGGGGGCGGCCAACTGGCCCTGATGCTGGCGGAGGCAGCCCAGCGCCTGGGCGTTGAGCTTCACATCCAGACCCCGCTGGCCACCGATCCGGCTGCAGCCCTGGCCACCAGCGTGGTGCAGGCCCCCGTCGACGACGTGGCTGGCACCCGGTCTCTGGCCGCTCTCTGCCAGGCGATCAGCTTCGAGAACGAATGGCTCAACCTCGACGCCCTGGCGGCGCTCGAAGCGGAGGGGGTGGTGTTCGTGCCGCGGCTGCAGGCGCTGCAGCCGCTGGTATCGAAGCGCAGCCAGCGGGAACTGCTCGACCGCCTGCAGCTGGCCTCCCCCCGCTGGATTCCGCTCGAAGCGGTGCTGGCCCCTCCAGCAGGGCTGGCTGCCGATTTGCGGCCCCAGCCAGCGGGTGGGCCCGGTGGTGAGGGATGGCAGCTGGCCACGGCTGAGGGCGGCACGGCGGACGCCCCCAACCCGCATGAACCCGGCGTGCGCCGCTTGCCGGAGGGCTTCAGCTTTCCGCTGATGGCCAAGGCCGCCACCGGCGGCTACGACGGCCGCGGCACCGCCTGCATCCACAACGACCAGGAACTGGCCTTGCTGGTGGAGCGCGTGCCGCCGGAGCAGTGGTTATTGGAAGAGTTCGTGGCCTTCGAGCAGGAGCTGGCGCTGGTGGCCTGCCGGGATCGCGGCGGCAATGTGCGCGCGTTTCCGCTGGTGCAGACCCATCAGCACAACCGCGTCTGCGACTGGGTGCTCGCCCCCGCCAATGTGAGCCATGCGGTGGAGGCGCGCGCCCGCAACATGGCGGCCTCCCTGCTCACGGCGCTCGATTACGCCGGGGTGCTGTCGGTGGAGTTTTTCTACGGCCCGGCCGGGCTCCAGGTGAATGAGCTGGCGCCCCGCACCCACAATTCCGGCCACTACACGATCGAAGCCACCGTCACCAGCCAGTTCGAGCAGCAGGTGCGGATCGTGCAGGGCCTCGGCCTTGGCGACACAGCCTTAAAGCTGCCCGGCGCCTTGATGGTGAACCTGCTCGGCTTCGAAACAGCCGCGTCGTCCTACGAGGAGCAGCGCCGGGCCCTGGCCGACCTGCCCGGAGCCAGCGTGCATTGGTACGGCAAACGGGAGTCGAGCCCGGGCCGCAAGCTCGGTCACGTCACCCTGCAGCTGGGCCAGGAGCAGCCGGAGCCACGCCAGCAGGAAGCCATGCAACGCCTTGATCAGGTGCGTGCAATCTGGCCGCTGCCCCCTGAGGAAAGGCCTTAGTGTGTGGGTCGAACTGCTGTGTTGGTGACTGCCTTTCACAGTTTTCTGATCTGACTCCTTCTTCGACGTGGGTGGTCTGTCGCGACGGTGACGTATGCCGGCCTTGTTGCTGGAAACGGATCCCCGCTTTGCCTGCCCCTCTGGTTCTTCCAGGTCGAAATCTGGGGCAAGACGGCATGGCGGTTCACCCATTTCAGGTTCAGCGCAGCTGGGTTTACCCAGACTGGGTTCACCAGACCCGTTAATCGTCCGCTGCTCAGCTGCGCAGCATGTTGTTGATCAGCCTCCTGGCGATCCCCTCCTCGTGATTTGGCCTGCTGGTGATCGGCCTGCTGAGTCAGGGCCCTGCGCCGCTCAGCATCCCAGCAGAGCCCATCAAGCTTCCAGCAGCCCATCGAGCCTGAGTTGAAGCGCGTCCTTTTCCAGGGTGGTCACCACGAACACCTCCTGGGCGGTGGTTCCCCTGCGCGCCAACAGCTTGAAGCCACCCCGGATCGGCGCCGACACCCGTAGCCGCAAGCTGGGACTGCGCCCTTTCACACGCGTGATCACCGCCGGGGTCACGGTGTCGACGCCGTCGCCAGCCGCCAGTTTGCGCAACACCGGGATCAGCCCCTCGATGTAGGTGCTGTGCGTGATCACCACGCGACCCATCAAAGGATGTCCTTCATGAGAAATGGCCACAGTAACTGTTAAAACCATGACACTTCGGACGGCTTCCTGTGCTCCAGACCCGCGCCTCCATCGCCCGTCAACTCAGCTCGCACCGTGGCGAAGCTGTCCAGGTGATGAAGGCGGATGTGGCGCAGGGGCACCGGATTCAGGGCCTGGCGGTGTGCCCGGGTCGGGTGATCAGCTTCGTGCTCGATGCCGGCACCGGCTCCGTTCACACGCGCAACCTGCTGGAACTCTCCTCGCTGACGCGCGATCTGTCCTGAGCGGCTCATCCCCGCTCCAGGGGCGCCATCGTCAGCCCTTCGGCAGCGAGTTGCTGGTGATAGAGCTCCGCTTGCTCCTGCGGGCCGCTCCACACCACTGCCGAGCCTTCGGTGTCGATGCGCTTGGCCAGGGCCCAGGCGCGATCCGGCTGCATGCCGGGGATGTAGGTCATCAGGCAGGCCACCACATGCTGGTAGGTGTTCACGTCGTCGTCGAGCACCACCACCTTGAAGTGGGGATAAGGCTGCTGCAGGCGCACCGGCTCCAGCACCGTGGCGGCTTTGCCCGGTGCAGCCACAGCGCTTGGATTGGCGAAGAAGAGACGAACCATGGCCATCACCACCGGCCGCTGCCGGCAAGGGGGCAGCTTAGGTAAAGTGGGTTCAGTCAAAGCCATGTCCACGCCATGCTGATCACCCTGGGTTGGTCCTCACTCGCCGCCCTCTTCAGCTTCTCGATCGCCATGGTGGTGTGGGGCCGCAACGGCGACGGCAGCATCAACTTCTGAGCAACATTCGGCGCAACTGATGCCTGAAACCGCCTTCACGCTCACGAATGCCCTGGCGGTCGTGGCTTCGGTGCTGCTGGTTTTCGTCAGTGGCGGCGTCGTTTATCTGTCCACCGTGGAGTGGCGAGATCGCCGCCGTCGTCAGCGCGCCGCTAGCCCGCGTCGATGACCCGTGCTCCAGTTCGGCCCATCGCGCCTTGGGCTTGGCGCGAAGCGGGTGCCGCGCTGGTGCCGCCGCCTCCCTCCAGTGCTGCCGATCGCTGGCGGTCCATTCCCACGGCAGAGCTGATCGCCAGCCTGGCGGATCCGAACGGGCAGCTCCCTGATCCCGGTGCTGCTCTGGCCCTCTGCAGCGGCGATCAGCCAGCCGCAGCCCTCCAGCACGGGGCCGATGGGCTTCGCCGGCAACTGGCCGGAGACACCGTCTCCTACGTGATCAACCGAAACCTCAACTTCACCAACCACTGCGTGAAGCATTGCGGTTTCTGCGCCTTTCGCCGGGATGCCGGCGCGGAAGGAGCGTTCTGGCACGGCTTCGAGCTGCTGCAGGAAAAAGCCCGCACCGCCCAGGCCTGGGGCGCCACAGAGCTGTGCCTGCAGGGCGGTCTCAACCCGTTGGCCCGCGAAGGGGGCAGCGCCCTGCGCTACTACGAAACGCTGTTGGCAGCCTTGCTGGAAGCCGCTCCTGGCATCCACCTGCATGCCTTCTCGCCCCAGGAGCTGCTGTTCATCGCCGAGCAAGACGATTGCCCACTCGACGCAGTGATTCAGCGCTTGCGCGAGGCGGGCCTGGGCTCGGTGCCCGGCACCGCCGCTGAGGTGCTGAGTGCGCAGGTGCGGCGCCAGCTGTGCCCTGAAAAGCTGTCGGCGCGAGCCTGGTGTGCGGTGGTGCTGGAGGTGCATCGCCATGGCCTGGCCAGCACCGCCACGTTGATGGCGGGCCACATCGAAGCTGCCGCCGATCGCGTCGCCCATTGGCTCACGCTGGTGGGTCTGCAGCAGCGGGCCTGGCAGGCAGGGGTGGCTGGCTTCTCCGAGTTTGTGCTGCTGCCGTTCATCGGCGCGGCCGCGCCTGAGCCGCTGCGGCGCCGTGTAGGCCGCGATCAACCCGACCACGCCGCCATGCTCGCCCTCACCGCCCAGGCCCGCCTGCTGCTGGGGCACTGGTTCGTGAACCATCAGCCCAGCTGGGTGAAGCTGGGCCTTGATGGCGCCACCGAGGCGTTGCGCTGGGGCTGCAACGACATCGGCGGCACCTTGATGGAAGAGCACATCACCACCATGGCTGGCGCCACCGGCGGCACGAGCCGCACCCCCCAAGAGCTGCGCGCCGCCGCCACGAGCCTGGGCCGCCCGGTGCGGCAACGCACCACTCTGTACGGATCCATCGCTGCTGAGGCGCTGCCCGCATGAGCCTCACCCTGCCCCGCTGGCGCCTGCCTCGCCGGCCAAACTGGCGCCTGCCTCGCCGGCCACGCTTGCGTCTGCTCCTGCCGGTCACCGGCGGCGTGATCGTGCTGTTGCTGCTGCCGGCGCTGCTGCTGCAACGCTTCCCACGTTCCAATGCCGCCGGCCTCGAGCGGCTGGTTCCCGTCGCTTCTCTGATTCAAAGCTTCGCCGCCGCACCCAGCCGCCCTGTGCCCTCCCTCTGGCAGGAACGGCTGTCGGTGCCCCTGGCCACCCGGCTGTGGGCGCGGCAGCAGGGGCAGTGGTGGCAGCTGTGGGGGGAGAGCGGCGATGGCGGCACCCTGCTCGCGATCAGTGGCAGAGCCTTCGAGGGGCTGCCCGAGCGCGCCCTGCCCGCCAACAGCTTCCGCGTCGACGACCTGCTGGTTATCGCCGCTGAGCCCCTGTCCCGGCAACAGCTACAGCAGCAGTTAAGCCGCACCGCGCGACCGCCCAAGGGAATGGAGAAGCGCTGCGTGGAGCAGCTGCGTTCCGCCCAGGCAGTGGCCTGGACCGGCACCGCTCTCAATCAGCTCAGTGGCCCCCTGGCGCCCCTGCTGGGCCGTTTCCAGCAGGGATGCCTGGTGCTGGGCGGCGATGCCGCCGGCCTCAGCTGGCAGGGAGAAGCCACAGGATCCGTCCAGGCCACCACCACGGCGGCGCTGGCCAGGTTGCCGGCCGTGCCGCCGCCGCAGCCCCTGCCTTCAGCCCTGCTGCTCGACGTGGAGGGGGATCGCCTTGATCTGCTCTTTGAAGGTCTGCTGAACCGCCAGCTGATCCGCCAGCCGCTGGTGGATCGCTACGGGCTGCAGGAAACACTGCTGCGCCGGTTGGGCGGCAGTCCGTTCCGGCTGCGCCTCAGCCCCCAGCCGGCAGGCGTCTTTCAGGCCTCGCTCGAGCTGCAGTTGCAGGTGGGCAAACAGCGGCAGGAATGGATCCAGTGGCTGACACAGCTGCGCGAGGTGCTCAAGGAGCAGGGGCTGGTGGAGCAGCTGCCGGCAGCAGCGGCGGGCGCGGCAAGCCCCCCGAACAACACTGCCGCCCAACTGCCCACCGGTGTGTGGCTGCGTCAGGACGACACTGTGGTGGGGGGATGGCGCTGGATCCGGCCTGCCGGCGGCGGCCCGCCCCTGCTGTCGTTGTTCCTGGGCTCACTGCCACCGCCGCTACCGGCGCCACCACTACCGGCAGTGGCGCTGCCGGCAGCAATGTCGCCTGAACAGGAGAGCGCAGCCTCCAAACAGGTGCCCCAAACCCTGCGGCTGCGGGCCAGGCCTCAGGCCCTGGCCGCCTTGGGGCTGCTGCCCCCGGCCCTGCCACCGGTGCTGCAACAGTCAGATCAGTTGGAGTTTCTGGCCCACTGGCCGGCCGCCAGCGAACACGGAGCCAATGCCCACGCTCTGTTGGCCGGATCGCTGCAACTGGGGGCCGCACCGGCGCCTGGTGCCAGGAAATCGCCCGCAAGACCCTGACGGGGTACCCCCCGCAAGACCAAGCACCCAAGCACCCAAGCAAGCGTCAGGCGCTGGGCGCCGCAGTGCCGCTGCCCGCTTCAGGGCCCGCAGCCATGTCTGCGGTGGCGGAAGCCACGGCCACACCAGCCTCCGTGGCAGGGGCATCAGCGGTGGCCTCAAGGCTCTGGCGCTCACGCCGCCGCCGCTCGGCGGCCACTGTTTCTTCCATCAATTCGACGGCCAGCGCCATCTTCTCAAGGTTGGTGGCATAGAGGTTGAGGTCTTTGTCGACGCGGTCTTTGAGCAGACCCATCGCTTCGCCGATCTCATGGGCAGCCTGGCGCAGCGCCAAGGGCTCCATCGCTTCCGCCCCCTTGGCCTTCTGCAGAAGGCTCAGCAGACCGACGGCAAACAGGCGGGAGTAGTGGAAATCCGAACGCTTCACTGACTGGAGCACACTGCCAATCGGCTCAGGCGCACCGGCCCCTTGATCGGCGATCCACTGGCGCACGTCTTCGACGCTGTGGTCGCCAACGGCCGTGATCGCTTGATCGCGGACCCGGCGGAAGTGGTTGGCTTCATAGCCACAGGCCGCGCACAATGCCTGGAACAGGGGTTCACGCTGCGCCTCCGGCCGGTAGCCACGGGCAAAGCTGTCGAAGACCTGGGTGAGACCGACCGCGAACAGCGGATCGATCTGAAATCCCTTCTGGCGGCTGAGCAGATGCAGCTCCACCAGCAGCTCATCCACCAAGCGCCGGTAGAGGGGCGCGATCACATGGGGAAAGGCGCGATGGAACGAACGCTTGCTGTCAGCGACGGTGAGGCAGGCGCCCACACTGATTCTCCTGGTTATCTGGACCTTAGCGCTGCCCCCCACCCGCCGATGGGCGGCCACGGGCGCTGATGCCCACCGCAGGCGCCCCTGCCGCAGGGGCGCGCCAGAAGCCCAGCCAGAGTGGAGCAGTGGGTGCACCACCCTCGGTAAGATGGGGGAGTTGCTGATTTTTCGTCCATGATCCCGATCGTGATTGAGGATTCGGGCCGGGGCGAGCGCGCGTTCGATATCTATTCCCGGCTGCTGCGCGAGCGGATCATTTTTCTCG
>CALFOF010000010.1 GCA_937919075.1 uncultured Cyanobium sp.
ATCGGCATCAACCACAAACAGCTCACCCCCAGGCTTTCGATATAATCCAGCTTCTCGATCAGGCCGCGCAGGTCGCCGTTGCCATCCCGGCTGCTGTCCTTGAAACCGCGCACATACACCTGATAGAAAACGGCATCGAGATGCCAGTGGCCGCCACCATTGAGCTCAGCCATGGGCCGCCAGGGGCACCAGAGCGATGCTGTCGGAGAGGATCTTGCCGCCCCAGCGGTAGACGTTGTGCTCCGCCACCTGGCTGCGCATCAGGGCCATGCGCCGCTGGCGTTCCGGTTGCGGCATGGCCAGGGCTATGGCCATGGCCGTCGCCAGCTCCTCTTCGCTGAAGGGATTCACCTGGAGGGCGCCCCCCAGCTCCAGGGCGCTCCCAGCGAAGCGGCTCAGGATCAGCACCCCATCGCCATCAATGCGGGCAGCCACGAACTCCTTGGCCACCAGATTCATGCCGTCGTGCAGGGAGCTCACCAGGCAGAAGCGTCCCAGGCGCTGCAGGGCGATCAGATCGGTGAGCTCACACCGCTCGCTGCAGAGCAGCAGCGGTTGCCAGTGGCCATCCCCCCAGCGGCGGTTGATCTCCTCGGCAAGGGCCTCTAATTCGGCATGCAGGGCGCCGTATTCGCAGATATGGCTGCGGGAATTGGCCAGCTGCTGCACAAAGCGAAAGCGACCGCGCAGATCCGGCCGCTGCAGCAGCAACTGGTCCACCGCCCGCAGGCGCTGGGGCAGGCCCTTGGTGTAGTCGAGCCGATCCATGCCCACCCCCAGCAGATCCGGCTGGATCGCCCCAAGCCGCTGCCGCCAGCGCCCCATCGCCGCCTCCACCGCCGGGCAGGCGGCCAGCTGGTTCCAGTGGTCGTAGTCGATGCTGATCGGATAGGTGGCCACCCGGGTGGGATGGCCGCCGCGGCCCGCCTGGGTGGCCGCCTGGTGGAAATTGGCGGCGTGGGCCGGAATTTGAAAGCCCAGCAGATCGTTGCCCAAAAGGCCTTCCACCAGCTCATCGGCGTAGGGGAAAGTGCGCAGCAGCTCCAGATTCGGCCAGGGCACATGCCAAAACTGCACCAGGGTCAGCAGCGGGTTGGCCCGGCGCAGAATTGGCGCCACCAGGGC
>CALFOF010000011.1 GCA_937919075.1 uncultured Cyanobium sp.
AGAGGAGGAGGAGATCCTTGGCGGGCTGTCGCCCCAGGCCAGCGCCGCCCAGAAAGCCGAGGTGCTGCTGCAGCGGTTGCCGGAGCTGATCGAGGCCTTCCGCGCCCTGCAGCAGCCGTTGCTACCGGAGCAGCCGGTGGTGCGCGCCCTGCTGAGCGGTCACATCCGCCACCGCCAGCAGCTGAGCCTGCGGGCGATCCTCTGGGGCCTGGCCACCCTGCAGCAGGATCCCGCCATGCCCGCCCTGGTGGCGGATCTGCAGAAGCTCTCGCCGTTGATCCTGCTGGAGCTGCTGGAGCAGGAGCCCTGGCAGGAGCGCCTGCCGGCTGAGGTGTTTGCCGCTCTCACCAACCCGGGCACCGGCGCCTCCTGCTCCCTGGAGGTCCCCCTCCCGGTCACCCTGCACCACCTCGACACCCTGCTGCAGGACCGCAACCCGCTGATCCAGGCGTCCGCGCTGTTCCTGATCGCCCGGCTCGACGCTCAGCAGGGACAGTCGCAGGCGGCGGCGCTGCGCGGCGGCTCGCCCGGCGCGTTGCTGGTCAGCACGGCCGAGCGCTTACTGGCCAAGGGCGGCACGCCGCCCAGGCTGGAGGACTGCCCCGAGCTGGAAAAGCGGGTGGTCCTGGCCACCAGCGAAGCCTTCCGCGGCCTCCACCTCGACACCATCAACGCCCTGGCGGAACTCTCGGAGCTGCGCCGCTACAGCGCCGGCGCCCTGATCACCGAAACCGGCGACACCTGCCGCGAACTGCTGCTGCTGATCGAGGGCGAAGCCCTGGTGCATTACCGCGACGGCGCCGGCGATTCCAGCGGCGCCGGCACCCGGCAGGAGCGCTTCCGGCCGGGCCAGATGCTCGATGAGCTTGAGGTGCTCACCCACAGCGCCACCGAGAACACCATCGCCGCCGCGCAAGAGGGCACGCGGCTGCTGGCGGTGCCGGTGGATGGCTTCGATGCCCTGCTCGATCGCGACCAGGATTTCGCCAAGCGCGTGCTTGAACTGGAAACGCGCCAACTGCAGCGCCTTATGGGCGCGCTCCCTGCCGCAGTAGCCGGCTGAAGCCGAGCACCGGTCACACCCGTGGCCGGCTGGGCGCCGCCGCACGCCTGGGAGCGCTGCGGCGGCTGGATCAGCCGAACAGATTCAGGAAGCGTTGAATGATCACCGCATTGCTGATGTCCACGAAAAAACCTGACACCAGCGGCACCACGATGAACGCCCGCCGCGCCGCCCCATACTTCTGCGCCACCGCCGACATGTTCGCCATCGCCGTGGGCGTGGCCCCGAGCGAAAAGCCGCCGAAACCGGCGCAGATCACGGCCGCTTCGTAGTCGCTCCCCATCACGCGGAAGACCACGAACACCACGAACAGAAACGACGCCGCGAACTGGGCGGTGAGCAGGGCGATGATCGGCCCGGCCAGTGAGACGATGGTCCATAGCTGCAGGCTCATCAGCGACATCGTCAGGAAGATGCCCAGGGCGATGTCGGAAACGATGGCCAGCGATCGCGCCGGTGCCAGCTCGCGCACCTTCACCAGCCGCGGCACGGTGTTGGTGAGGAAGATCGCGGCGAACAGGCAACATACAAAGAGCGGCAGGTTGCTGCCGATGGCCCGCAATCCCTCGAAAAGCAGTTCACCCAGGCCCAGGCTCATGTTGAGCCAAAACAATGTGCGCAGCAGGGTGAAATAGGTCACCCGTTCGCGCGCGGTGCTGTCGGCGGTGGCGTCTTCCACCACGCAGGGCGTGGGCTGCAGTTTGTTGCGCAGGATCAGCAGCCGGGCGATCGGCCCGCCCATCAGCGAGGCGAGCACCAGGCCGAAGGTGGCGCAGGCCACACCGATTTCCAGCGCATTGCTGATGCCGTGCGATGCGGCGAAACGGGGCGCCCAGGCGATGGCGGTGCCGTGGCCGCCCAGCAGCGACACTGAGCCGCCCAGCAGCCCCACCAGGGGGTTCAATCCCAGCAGCGTGGCCACGCCCACGCCGGTGAGGTTCTGCATCAAAATAAACACCACGGTGGTGGTGATCAGGATCAGCAGAGGGCGGCCGCCGGAGACCAGCGTGCGCACATCGGCGTTGAGGCCGATCGCCGCAAAGAAGTAGAGCAGCAGAAAATCGCGCGTGAGCAGATTAAAGCCGATCTCCAGGCCGGTGAAGGCATGCACCACCGCCAGCAGCACGCACACCAGCAGGCCACTGGTCACCGGTTCGGGAATGTTGAAGTCGCGCAGAAAGGCAACCTTCCGGTTCAACCAGCGGCCGATGGCCAGCACCACGATGGCGATGTTGAAGGTGGCGAAGCTTTCGAATTGCATGGCGATGGGGATCAGGGCTTGCGACGCTCAGCTGCGCTGGCGCTTCAATCGCAACCCTGCACGGAGATTCGGTAGCTGAAGCCCACGGCGGCGGGCCTGGTGCTGGAGCCCACCCGGAAGTTCATCAGGTTGGTGCGCTTGCCCGGCACCGCCGGAAACGGGCCGAACTTCCGGCCGGTGCCCGGCTCGAAGGTGGGCGTTTCGTTCACCACCTGGAGGCTGGTGCCATCGGTGAAGCGCATGAAGGCGGCCACCGGGAAGGTGGCCTGCTCGGTGGAGGCCGAGGTGAAGAAGAACTGGTAGCTGCGGAAGGGCCGGTCCACGATGAAATCGGTGTTCCAGTTGGTGCTGCCCAGCAGCCGATCGGGGCCGATCCGTTTCGCTACCACCGGCTCGCCACTGCCGCCGAGCGGCAGCAGAAAGCGGCAGCGGGCTTCGGCGCTGCTGATTCCGCTGGCGCCAGCCAGCACGGCGGTGAGCACAATCGGCGGGATCAGGCGCATCGAAGCCATCGTGGAAGTTCGCAACCACGCAGCAGCATGGCAGCCGGATGGCGGCAAGATGCAGCAGATCGTGTCACTGCCTTTAGGGGACGTCACACCGATCGCCTCCACCGATCGCCTCCACCGATCGCCTCCACCGATCGCATGTACCGATCGCACCCTCCGGCCGGAGCGGTTTCCACATGAGCACAGCAGCGCTGTGCTTAGTCGTCACCCGTTGAGGTGAGCGCGGTGCTCTCCTGGTGCTGGCGCTCTGAATGGAGCCAAAGGGCAATCATGCCGGCCATGGGGATCGCCAGGAACACCCCCAGCAGGCCCGCGACCCGCTGACCGATGAAGAGGGAGAGAAACAGCAGCACTGGATTGAGCTCCATCGCCTTGCCCATCACCCTGGGGTGAACGATGTTGTCCTGAATCTGGCCGAGCAGCAGCGAGGCGATCAACGCCCGCAGGCCGATGTCTACACCCTGGGAGGCGAAGACCATCGCAGAGACCAACACGATGCCGAGCGTGGCGCCGATGCCGGGGATCACATCAAGAACCCCCACGATCACGGCCAGGATCAGGCTGTACCTCACACCCAGCAGCGGAAAGACCACGGCTGTCGAGAGGGTCAGAAACACCATCAGCAGCAGCTGGCCCCGAATGAATCCCAGCACGCTCTGCAGAAAGGTGAAGGCAAAACGATCCCGGTACGTTTCCGGAATCATCCGTAGAAACCCTTTCCAGAGCTTCTCCCCATCGATCAGCATGTAGAGGCTGATCACCGCGCTGAAAATGCCTGTGAACACCCCGGAGAACACGCTCTGAAGCAACCCCAGCCCCGTCAGCAACCCCTCCTGCAGCAAGGCGGTGATTCGCTCGAATCCATAGGTTTCAAGATAGTTGTGGAGCGGAGCCAGATCCTGCCGCTTCATGGCGCCCTGCAGATCCACAAGCAGGCCCTGTCCCTGGTTCAATACCTGCAGGCCAATGCCGGTGACGAAGCCGATCAGGAGGATCAGGGCGCTGAGCGAAACAAAGGCAATCGCCCAACCCCGTGGGATGTAACGACTCAACCAGGCCACAGGCATGTTGAGCAGCGCCGCCACAATCGCAGCAGCCGTGAACACCGCAATCGTGCCTGAGAAGTAATCAAAGATCACCACCGTCACGCCAACACAGGCCACCAGGAGCAGATAGCGCACAAGATTGCTGGTGCTGATCATTGGTGGCTCTCTGGCCTGGAGGCGAACAGGTTCAGGCCGAGAGTTTCCGAGAGAAAGCGGGCCGTGAGCTGGCCGCGCACGCTGTTGCCGGCCTCATCGAGTGGCGGCGCGTAGGTGGCCAGCCCGCCCTTGCCCGGCGCCACCGTGATCATGCCGCCGGCCACGCCACTTTTGCCGGGCAGGCCGGTGGCGTAGAGCCAGTCGCCAGAGGTTTCGTACAGCCCGGCGGTGACCATCACCGCCAGCACGTGCTGGCAATGGATGGCATCGATCACCTGCTCCCCCGTGATCGGCTGGCGCCCGCCGTTGGCCAGCGTGGCCGCCATCACGGCCAGATCGGCGCTGGTGACCCGCAGCGAGCACTGCCGGGTGTAGAGATCGGTTGCCTCTTCCGGATCCCACCAGAGGCGCTGCTGAGCGCTCAGCAGGCTGGCGATGCCGGCATTGCGGCGGTTGGTGGCCAGCTCGGAGCTGTACACCTGCTCATCCACCTCCAGCGGGCGTCCGGCGAAGCGGGAGAAGCCCGCCTGGATGAAGGCCCACTTCTGCTCGGGTGTGCTGCCCGGCGCCAGGCTGGTGGCCGCGATGGCGCCAGCATTCACCATCGGATTGGAGAGCCCTTCGCTGCTGCGCTCCACCGCCAGCACAGAATTGAAGGGCAGGCCGGTGCTGTTCACCCCCAGTTTGTCGCGGGCTTCGTCTTCACCGATCGCCTGGCAGATGAGCGCGAACTGAAACGGTTTTGAGATGCTCTGGATGCTGAACGAGGCGCGGGAATCGCCCGCTTCGATCAGCTGCCCGCCGCAGCCGGCCACACAGATGCCGAACTGCTCGGCAGCAGCGGCGGCCAGGGCAGGGATGTAATCGGCCACCTTGCCCTCGCGCACCGGCGCATAGCGCTGATGCGCCTCCAGCACCAGAGCCTGCACCACCTCGGCAGAGGGCAGATGGCCGGTGGAGATCCACTCGGAAACGGTGTGCATGGGTGAACGGCTGGCAGTGGAAAGAGGCGGGCCGTCAGGGCCGTGGTGGTCGGCGCGTCAGGCCGCGCCCTGGGACTGTTCCCAGGCGAAGCAGGGCAGCCGGTGCAGGGCTTCGCGCTGGGCGCTGCTCCAGGTGTCGACCATGGCGGCCAGTTCCGGCGCCTCCGCCTCAAAGGTGGCGCGATGGGCCACCGTGTGCTGATTGCGGGGCACCAGCGCCAACTCGAACGGCGGGCCAACGGTGAGGTTGGAGCGGTAGGTGAGCACTTCTGAGATCAGGCAGAGGCGGGCGGCATCTTCCAGCGAAAGGTTGGTGTTGCCCACGTTGTCGAGCGGTGGCTTGCCGTACTTCGATTCACCGATCTGCAGGAAGGGGGTCTGGGGGGTGGCCATCACCGCATTCCCCTGGGGGTAAACCATGAACAGGCCGTGGGGTTCGCTGCCGATCTGCCCGCCCAGAATGAAACTGGCTTCGGCACTGGTGCCTGCCTGACGCAGGGCGGCGCGATGTTTCTCCTGCACCGCCACGCTCACCGCGCCGATGTAGGTGGCCGCTTCAAACAGGTAATGACACGAACGCAGATCCTCGCCAATGCCGGGGTGGCTGCCGATCTCCTGATCCAGATCCCGCTGGATGTGGTTCACCACCGCCTGGGTGGTGGCGAGATTGCCTGCGGCCAGCAGCACGAACAGCCGATCGGAGGCCGGCTGAAACACATACATTTTGCTGTAGCTGGAAATATAATCAACCCCTGCATTTGTGCGGGAATCAGAAGCAAACACCAACCCTTTCTCCAGCCAGTAACCGATGCAATAGGTCACCTTGAATGGTCTGCAAGAGCAACAAAACCCTAGCGTTGAGCTTGGATGTCAGCCACAACACATCACCGCGATTCCGCCGCTTCGCTCAACGCCTCGGCCCGCCACCCCACAGCGCTCCGCTCCGCCCAGCCGTGGCGGCTCCGCACCGGCACGGGCAGGATGGGGGTCCTCCATCTGTGATCGATGACCCAGGCCGGTGCGCGCCGCAGGTCAAGGCGTCCTGCCAAGGGCACCCCCGGCGCCCGCCCGCCGGCTCAGCCGCCCCTGCCGGGCTGGACACTGGCGCTGGTGGCGGGGGTCACCTTCGGGCTCGGCTATGGCGTCACCGGCCGGCTGCTGGATCTGCGCCCCGATGCCACGGCTCGCCTCGGCGAAAGTTTTGAGATGAAGCCCACCCCAGGCACCAGCCTGGAGAGCCTGCGCATGCGCTTCGGCGCCCCCAGCGAAACGATCGACGACCTGGGCCTGCTGGAGCAGGAGCAGCGCCGCCGCGAGGAACAGGAGAAGCGGGAGGCTGCGGTGCGGGCCCAGCCGGCGCCTGTCGACCCGAACGCCAGCACCGGTGAGGAGCCGCTGCCGGAAGCACCGCTGCTGCCGGCCGAGCCGCTGCCACCTTCCGAATCGGTGATCCTGAACAGCGGGCCACCGCCCGCTGCGGATCCCAACGGCAGCACGCCCTGATCTGCCACAGTTTTGCCAACCAGCGGCCCCCGCATGAGCGCGCCCCAATCCATCGTTCAGGCCGCTATCAACCGGTTGGGTGCCAGGCTCGGCAGCGGTCTGGTGGAAACTGCCGCAGCCCTGGCGGTGCTCGCCCAGGAGGTGCCCGAGCGGCTGCGCCATGAATGGAGCCTCTTTCTGGAAGAAGTGGAGGCGGAAGCGGAACGGCTGGAAACCGACCCGGCAGTTGGCGCACCGCCGGCACCTGGCGCTGGTTCCAGCGTGATGGAGGCTGAGGAGGTGGCGGCCACTGCCGGCTGGGGCACGCCCCAGGATCAGATCGATGCCTTGCGGGCCCAGGTGGCGGGTCTGTCCCGCCGCCTTGAGGACCGGCCTTGATCGGGCGTCTGTTGAAAGGGTGGCGGGGCCTGTCCCGTTCGCTGCGCATCTGGCGCGCCGTGCTGCAGCTGCTGGCGGGGCTATGGCTGGATGGCCGCGCCTGGTCGTACCGGGGCGCCGGGACGCCGAGCGCGGAGCACCGGGCGGCGCGTCAGCGCCAGCGCGCCCGCTGGCTCACCAACGAACTGCTCAACCTGGGATCGGCCTTCATCAAGCTGGGCCAGCTGCTCTCGGCCCGCCCCGATGTGCTGCCCGCTGGCTGGGTGGAAGAGCTGGCGCACCTGCAAGACCGGGTGCCCGCCTTCCCCTTCACCACCGTTCAACAGCTGCTGGAGGAGGAACTGGGCGAGCGCTGCAGTGAAATCATCGATCTGGCGGAGGTGCCGCTTGGCTCCGCCAGCCTGGCCCAGGTGCACCGCGCCAGCTTGCGCAGCGGGCGTCAGGTGGTGTTCAAGATCCAGCGGCCCGGGCTGGAGCGGTTGTTCCGGCTCGATCTCGAAGTGATGCAGCAGGTGGCGGCGGTGCTGCAGCGCCACCCCCGCTGGGGCCAGGGCCGCGATTGGGTCTTGATCGCTCAGGAATGCCGGCGTGTGTTGCTGCGGGAGCTGGATTTCCGCCTTGAAGCGGAACATGCCGCCCGCTTTCGGCAGCAGTTTCTGGATGATCCAGGCATTCGCATTCCGGCGGTGATCTGGGAGCTGAGCACCCGCCGGGTGCTGTGTCTCGATTATCTCCCTGGCATCAAGATCAACGATCGCGCGGCGCTGGTGGAGGCCGGCATTGATCCTGCGGCGGTGGCGGAAAAGGGAGCAGCCAGTTATCTCCAACAGCTGGTGCGTTTCGGCTTTTTCCATGCCGATCCCCACCCCGGCAACCTGGCGGTGGCCAGCGATGGTGCCCTCATCTACTACGACTTCGGGATGATGGGCCAGCTCTCCTCACGCCTGCGGGGGCGTCTGGGCCGCATGGTGCGGGCCGCCGCCGCCCGCGATGCCGGCGCCCTGGTGGAGGAGATGCAAGGCGCCGGTGTGATCGCTGCCGGCATCGACGCCGGCCCGGTGCGGCGCCTGGTGCGGGTGATGCTCGCTGATGCGCTGACCCCACCGTTTTCCGCCAATGTGCTGGAGAAGCTCTCCGGTGACCTCTACGACCTGGTGTACGGCCAGCCGTTTCGTCTGCCGGCGGAGCTGATCTTCGTGATGCGCGCCCTCTCCACCTTTGAGGGGGTTGGCCGCAGCCTCGACCCCGCCTTTAGCCTGGTGTCGATTGCTCGCCCTTACCTTCTCCCCCTGATGACCACCGGCGGCGCTGGACCCAATGATTTCCTCGGCGAATTGAGCCGCCAGGCCGGCGAGATCGGCAGCCGTGCGCTGGGCCTGCCCCGTCGCCTGGAGGACAGCCTTTCGCGCCTGGAGCAGGGCGATCTGCAGGTGCAGATGCGCGCCGGCGAAACCGACCGCATCCTCCGCCGCCTCGCCACGGCCCAGCAGGCGGCTGGTCAGTCGTTCCTGCTGGGCGGCCTGGCGGTGTCCGCCGCGCTGCTGGCCGCCAGCGCCCGCCCGGCTCTGGTGGCGGTGCCGCTGGTGGCGGCGTTGCCGGTCACGCTCAGCTGGCTGAAGCTCCAGGGGCGCCTACGCCGTGATGGCCGGTTGGAGAAGCTGCCAGGGGCAGGCGGATAGGTCGTGCGACACCGAGACGCCTCAGGCTGATCGACAATTTTTCTTCTTCGCCTCTCACGGAACAAGGGCTCCATTCTCGTCTCGCGCCAAGGTTGAGGGAGGGTCCTGCTCCGAGATGGTCCGAGGAAAATCCGACACTGCACCCTCCACCCCCTTCAGAGCTGCCCTTGTCGGCCTCTCTTTGGTTGCGGCCACATGTTCCTTGGG
>CALFOF010000012.1 GCA_937919075.1 uncultured Cyanobium sp.
GTGCAGCTCTTCGCCCGCCTTACACGTTTTCTCGTCATGACCACAACCTCCATCGCCCCCTCCAGGGGCAACCCCTGGGAGTCCTTCAAGGACTGGATCACGAGCACTGAAAACCGCCTCTACGTGGGCTGGTTCGGCGTGCTGATGATCCCCACCCTGCTGACGGCCACCATCTGCTTTGTGATCGCCTTCGTGGGCTCCCCGCCCGTCGACATCGACGGCATCCGCGAGCCCGTCTCCGGCGGCCTGCTCTACGGCAACAACATCATTACGGCTGCGGTGGTGCCCAGTTCCAACGCCATCGGCCTGCACTTCTACCCGATCTGGGCCGCCTCCAGCCTCGATGAGTGGCTCTACAACGGTGGCCCCTACCAACTGATCATCTTTCATTTCCTGATCGGCATCTTCTGCTGGATGGGGCGTGAATGGGAGCTGAGCTACCGACTCGGCATGCGCCCCTGGATCGCCGTGGCCTACTCCGCTCCCATGGCCGCCGCCACTGCCGTGCTGCTGGTGTATTCGATTGGCCAGGGCTCCTTCTCCGATGGCATGCCACTCGGCATCTCCGGCACCTTCAACTTCATGCTGGTGCTGCAGGCCGAGCACAACGTGCTGATGCACCCCTTCCACATGCTGGGTGTGGTGGGCGTGTTCGGCGGGGCACTGTTTTCCGCCATGCACGGCTCGCTGGTCACCAGTTCCCTGGTGCGCGAAACCACCGAAGCGGAAAGCCAGAACCGTGGCTACAGATTCGGGCAGGAGGAGGAGACCTACAACATCGTGGCCGCCCACGGCTACTTCGGTCGCCTGATCTTCCAGTACGCCTCCTTCAACAACAGCCGCAGCCTGCACTTCTTGCTGGCCGCCTGGCCGGTGATCGGCATCTGGTTCGCAGCGCTGGCGGTGGCGAGCTTCTCGTTCAACCTCAACGGCCTCAACTTCAACCACTCCGTGATCGACCACCAGGGCCGGGTGATCAACACCTGGGCCGATGTGCTCAACCGCGGCGGATTGGGCATCGAGGCCATGCACGAGCGCAACGTCCACAACTTCCCGCTGGATCTGGCCACCAGCTCCAGCACCGCCGTGGCGCTCAGCGCCCCAGCGATCGGTTAGTGGGACTTTGACCCCCGCCCAGCCGCGATAACCCCGACCAGCCACAGCAAGGCCCACCTGGCCGCGTTCACCCCCACCCCCGGAGCTCCCCATGCCCCACCTGCTCTTGCCGCTGCGGCCCCTGGCCCGCTCGGGCTTTGCCGCCATGGCGCTGGGGGTGCTCGCTGCCTTGCTGCTCTATGCCACCCCACCGGCTCACGCCAGCCTGGAGCGTTCCCCGGTGGAGCCGGCGGAGCTGGCCAGGGCGGTGACGGAGATGGAGCAGCTCGACCGGATGCGCGTCGCTCTGGCCTCCAGCCTGGAAGGCCAGAGCGACGTCCCCACCACCTTGACGATGAAAGAGGTGTGCAAGCCGGTGGGGATGAAGGCGATGGCGATCGGCAAGGAGAACGGCTGGCAGGTGCGCCAGGTGGCCAGCAAGTACCGCAACCCCGACCACGCCCCCAGCAACGGACAGGAGCGGGAGGTGCTTGATCTGTTTCACCGCCAGCAGGCGATCACCGGCCTCTGGCAGCCGGCCACCACAGAGCAGGGCACCGGCGTGAACTACTACCGCCGCATCAACGTGGTGCCCAGCTGTATGGCCTGCCATGGCACAAAAGCCAGCCGCCCCGCCTTCGTGAAGGAGAACTATCCCAGCGACAAAGCCGTCAATTTCAAGGTGGGAGATCTGCGCGGCATGTATGCTGTGTTCATCCCTGACAAGCAATCGGCACCTGCCACGCTGGTGAACGTTGCTGATTGACCACCACCATGGGGCGCCCGTATCAACCGTCGCTGCTGCGGCTGCTGCATGGCCTCACGGCATTGCTGGTGATCGGTTGCTGGCTGAGTGGCCTGTTGGTGTACAGCCGCTACGACGGCCGCTGGGGACGGCTTCCCTTCACGCCTGACGGCAACTGGATCGATCTGCATGGCCAGCTGGGCTGGTTCCTGCTGCCAGTGGGCCTGGCCTTCACCGCCTATGCCCTCACGCTCGGCAAGGCGCGGCTGCGGCGCGCCACCAACTCCATGGCGCTGGTGGCGCTGGTGGCGCTGGTGCTGGCGGTGGCCACCGGCAAGCTGATGCAGGAAAACTGGCTGCGTGACGGCGAGTTGCACCACCTGGTGTACGCGCTGCACCTGGTGGCCTGGCTGGTGATCGGCCTGGCGGTGCTGGTGCATGTGGCCGGCAGCCTGCAGCAGGGGGGCTGGCCGCTGCTGGCGTCGATGTCGAACACGAGCGTGCGGGAGGGGGATCTGCCGGGCGACTGGCCCGGTCAGATCCGCCGATACATGAAACGCAAACGTTGAGCCGCTGGACGTGGCTCAGAGCGGATCACCGGGCAGGAAGCGCTGGATGAATTGCGCCAGGGGCAGCGGCCGGCAGCGGGCTTGCCAGCTGGTGCCGCCCGGCAGGCGCCGCCAGCACTGCACCTGCACGCCGGCGGGGTCGCCACCGATCAGCTGTACCTGATAGTGGTAATCGGCATCGGCGGCCTGCTCGGGAGCTGCCAACGGTTCGGCGCCCGGCTGGGTGCTGAGGAAGGCGGCCAGGAAGGCGGCCATCTCCTGCTGCTCCCGCAACGCCGTGGCAAAGCGCCAGGCAGCGCCGGTGGGGTAGCCGTCGTGGTGGAGGTAGAGGTGGCGCACCGGGGCGCCGGGAAAACCGGTGAATGAATAAACGGCGCGGGTGGCCAAGGCGGGTAAGCGGCTGCCATGACCAATGCCCTCCTCGTCTCAGAGGTGCTGGTGGAGCTGATGGGTGCTGGGCAGTGGCGGGGCACCGGATCGCGCCCCAAGATGAACCCCGAACCGAACAAGCCCTCTCGATGACGTCCATCACCGCCGCGCCGGAGGAGAGCCGCCTTGTGGCGCTGCGCCAGGAGTTTGAGCAGGACGCCAGCTTCAATCTGGTGTTTGTGGTGCTCACGGTGGGCGCCAGCTTGATCGCGACCCTGGGCCTGCTGGCCAACAGCCCCGGCGTGGTGATCGGCGCGATGGTGGTGGCGCCCTGGATCATGCCGCTGCAGGCGATGGCGTTCGAGGTCCTGCGGGGCCGCCTGCCGATGTTTCTGCGGGCGCTGCGCACCCTGCTGCTGGGGGTGGTGATCTGCGTGCTGCTGGCGATGGCGGTGGGCCGTCTGGTGTCGTTCCCCAGCTTCGGCAGCGAGGTGATGAACCGCACCAGCCCCAACCTGCTGGACCTGGGCGTGGCGCTGGTGGCCGGCGCGGTGGCGATGTTCGCCAAGCTCCGCAAAGACGCGATCTCTGCCCTGGCTGGCCTGGCGATCGCCGTGGCCCTGGTGCCGCCGATGTGTGTGGTGGGAATCCTGCTGGCGTCGTCGTTCTGGGGGCAGGCCTACGGGGCGTTGCTGCTGTTCGCCACCAACCTGCTGGGAATCATGGTGGGCGCCATGGTGGCGCTGGGCACCCTGGAGCGGGTGTACCGGCGGCGGTTGTTCCGCAGCCGGCTGGGTCTGACCAGCGTGGCGCTCACCGCTCTGTTGGTGATTCCACTGGGCAGCAGCTTCTTTCGCCTGTTGAACCAATCACGGCAGGAGACGAAGGCGCAGGAATTGGAGAGGGTGATCGAGCAACAAATACGCAGCGGCACGATCACCCTCGGCAGCGATCCGGCCATTGATCTGGTGGGCCTCTCGATCAATTGGCAGAAGAATCCGCCGGTGATCCGCGCCCGGGTGCGGGTCACGGACCCCCACCTGCCCACCTCTGCGCAGGTGGCGGGAGTGCAGGCCTTCATCAACAAGAGCCAGGCGCCGCTCCGCTTCCGGCTGGTGGTGCAACGCACCGCTGTGGATCTGATCGGACCGGAAACTGCCCCCAATCCACCCGAGCTGGAAGTGCTGCCGCCGTCATCACTGACACCCTTGCCACCATTGCCAACAGCGCCACCGTTGCCGTCGGAGCCTTCATTGCCGCAGCGGGAAGCGGAAGCAGAAGAGGAATGAGGGCATGACTGACACGACCTCCGGGCAGATGGAGCTTGATGGGGTGCGCGATCCAAAGCTGCGGCGCGTCTGGGCGTTCCTGCGGGTGTGCCTTGTGCTGGGGGGCATCGGTGGCGCCAAGCTGCTGGTGCGCCAATTGGGGTGGGAGGTGCTGGCCCCCAATCCGCTGTTTCCGGCGCTGGTGGCCTCTGAGGTGGTTCTGCTGGGCTTCCTGCTGAACGGGGTGCTGCTGGATTACAAGGAAGGCGAGACGATCCCGGCGGAACTGGCCGCTGCGATGGAATGCCTCGCCAGTGAAGTGCGCGGTGTGCAGGTGCTGCATCCAGAGGCCGGGATCCGCCCGGCCCTGGCGGCGCTGACGGCCTTCAGTGAGGCTTTGCTGGACTGGATGCGGGATGGCGGCGGTATGACCGTGCTGCTGGACCAGCTCGATGCCCTGCAGCAGCTGATTGAGCAGTTGCGCGCCTGGAATCCGGCTACGATGCAAGCCCGCCTGCTGCTTGAACTGGCCACGATCCGCCGCCATATGTATCGCATCGAGGTGATCCGGGAAACCACCTTTGTGCCGTCGGTGTATGGCATGGCTTATATCGGCACAGGCCTGCTCACAGTTGGGCTGGTGCTCACCGACATTGAACCATTCCGTGAATCGATGTTCTTCATCGGCGTGATTTGCTTCCTGCTGATCAAGCTGCTCTACCTGATCACCGATCTCGATAATCCCTTCGCCGTCGGCGACGAGATGTCTGTTGAGAATGTGTCGCTGATGCCACTGGCGCTGGCGATGCAGCGGTTGCGGGGTGGGCAGGAGGCGTTGGGCAGAACATCGCGCAGGTTGCTGGCGAAGCCTTAGGAGATTTCACCGGTCTTGTCCTGGGCCTTGCCGCCAGAGCCGTGCTGGCTGCGGTCCGCTGCATCGGCTCACTCTTCTCCGGCATGAACGTCTCGATGGTGGTGAACACCACGCCGCCACTGGCACGGTTGAGGAAATCGTTGCGATCGGTGAGCTCCACCAGCGAGAGGGTCTCGGCCTTGTCGGTCTGCAGCTGGGAGCAGGCGCTCCAGAGCGTGACGCCTTCAGTGGCGGCGTTCCTGAGCTCGTGCAGGCCCAAGGGCAGGCCGTTGAGAAACACCACCGAATCGGGGTAACCCCATGGCTCCTCTGGAATGAAGTGATGCTCTACGACGTAGACAACGTTGGCTCACGCCGATACGGCTGAGGCGTTCATCGTCGAGCCCTCCTGTGAACTCGACGCCATCATTGATCGCACCTTGGCATCAATCGGCAGCCTGTTCGATGTGGGTCGGGCCTATGTGTTCTCCCTGACCCAGTATCCGGGGTTTGCCAGCAACACCCACGAATGGTGCGCCCTCGGGGTGGACCCGCAAATCCAGCTGCTCCAGCAGGTGCCGGAAGGGTCAATCTCCTGGGTTTTGGGGGAACTGCGGGCCGGGCGGGCGATCAATCTCGAGTCGCCGGCCGATCTCCCGGTTGGGGCCGATGCCGAGCAGGCCCATCTCAGCTCCCAGGGCATTCAGTCGCTGCTGGTGCTCCCCCTGGTGCGGCGGGGGCGGCTGGAAGGGTTCGCGGGCTTCGACCACATCCGGGGCAGCCGCCGCTGGAGCGACCAGGAGGTGGCCGTGCTCTCGATCGTGGTGAGCAGCTTCGCCCAAGGGTTCGAACGCCGGCTGATCGACCAGCAACTGCGTCAGTTGGCCTACGAGGATCCGCTCACCCGCCTGCCCAATCGCTCCCTGCTGAGTCAGCGCCTGGGCGAGGAACTGGAGCGTGCCAGGCACAACGGCACCCACCTGGCGGTGGGCTACCTCGACCTGGACAACTTCAAGCCCATCAATGACAGCCATGGCCATGCCGTTGGGGACCAGCTGCTGGTGGCCGTCGCCGAGCGCCTCTGCCGTTGCCTGCGGCCGGGCGACACGGTGGGCAGGTTTGGTGGGGACGAATTCGTGGTGATCCTGCCCGGCCTCAGCAGCCTCACCGAGCTGGAGGCGTTAGGTGAGCGGCTGCTCAGCGCGGTGGCCCAGACCACCCTGCTTGGCCAGACGCTCTGCGTAGCCCTGAGCACCAGCATCGGCTGCCGCCTGGTGCCGCCCGACGATGCCGACCCGGATACCCTGCTGCGCCAGGCCGACCAGGCCATGTACGCCGCCAAGCGCGACGGTCCGGGGCGCATGCACCATTTCGACGTGGAGCTGGCGCGGCGCCAGTCGCTGCATCGCTCCCGGCTGGAGCGGGTGCGGCAGGCCATCGAAGAGCAGCAGCTGCGCCTGTTCGTGCAGCCCGTGATCGATCTGGCCACCCGGCAGCTGTGCTTTGCCGAAGCCCTGGTGCGCTGGCAGCACCCCCAGCAGGGGCTGCTGACACCACAGGAGTGGCTGGGTTGGATCGAGGATCACCCCGAGAGCATCCGCCTCGGCGACTGGGTGCTGGAGCGGGCCCTCCGTCACTGCTCGGCCTGGGCGCGGGAGGGACAGTGCGCGGCCGTAAGCGTGAACCTCTCGGCCCGGGAGTTGCGCGATCCCGGCTTCGCGGAGCGAATTCGCGGGGCCCTGGCCCGCCATCCCGACCTGCCCGCCTCGGCGCTGAGGCTGGAGGTGCTGGAAACCGCCGCCCTGGAGGATCTTGAGCAGGTGGCCCGAAGCATCGACCGCTGCCGGGAGCTGGGTGTGAGCTTTGCCCTCGACGACTTCGGCACCGGCTACTCCTCGCTCACCTATCTGCGCAGGCTGCCGATCTCCACGATCAAGATCGACTGCTCCTTCGTGGCCAGGATGCTGGTGGATCCTGCCGATCAGGCCATCGTCAGGGCTGTGGTGGATCTGGCCCACGCCTTCGGCCGCACCTCCTGCAGGCGTTGAGGGCGATGGGCTGTGAACTGGCCCAGGGATTCGCCATCGCCCGGCCGATGCCGGCGGACGACCTGCCCGGCTGGTGCCGCCAGAGGTGGGATCGGCCAGCTGGTCAGTCCAACCCGCCCCCCACACTGCTGCCGCCCCCGCCCTCACCAGGCGGATGAGATCAGGCTCGTTCAGCTGTCCTGGGCCGCGAGCCGGAGCCGCAGCGATTCGGCATGGCTGTGCAAGCCCTCGCTCTCGGCCGAGGTCACCACAGCCGGCCCAGTGGCCTCCAGGCCGCGCTGTTTTCGTTGGCTTGCAGCAGATTTGTGTAGCGCGTTAGGGACTTGGGCCAGTTACCCGTTCTGAAGCCTGCGGAAGTGGTGAGGATCCTGCTGAGCCGCAATCTTTCCCCACCACTGCACTGCGAGCACACCCGCTCCCCCAGCCAGGGCGGCGGCGGCTCGGCCCGGGCGTTTTCTCTGCATCTCCC
>CALFOF010000013.1 GCA_937919075.1 uncultured Cyanobium sp.
TGCGGGCGCTGCTGGAGCAACTGCCGGAGCTGCAGCGCGATGTGCTGAAAATGCGTTATGGCATCGATGTGGAAGAACCGATGAGCCTCACCGGCATCGGCCGCATCCTCGGCATGAGCCGCGACCGCGTGCGCAACCTCGAGCGTGATGGCCTCGCCAGCCTGCGCCGCTTCAGCGAAAGCGTCGAGGACTACGTGGCCAGCTGAGGGGCTGTTGATGGCCGGCCGCCCGGCCAACCGAGAGGGTGGAGTGGCGCCATCGGGCAGCCACCGTCTGCCAGTGCGGCCATGCCCTCCTCCGGACTCCGCTGCTTGGTGACCCGCCAGCGCGGCGCGGCTGACCCCAGCCACTGATGGCGAACTCCCTTCGCGCCAGCAAGGCCGTGCCACTGGCGACTCTGCCGCTGGCGCCTCTGCCACTGGAGCAGCTGCGTGCCGCGCTGCTGGCCTGGGGGGAGCGGCACGGGCGCCACAACCTGCCTTGGAAACTGCGGCCTGATGGCCTCCGGCCTGCGGATGGGGAACCCCTTGATCCCTTTAAGGTTTGGGTGGCGGAGGTGATGCTCCAGCAGACCCAGCTGGCCGTGGCCCTGCCCTACTGGCAGCGCTGGATGACGGCCTTCCCCGATCTGCCGGCTCTGGCCGCCGCCGATCCGCAGCAGGTGCTGCTGCTCTGGCAGGGCCTCGGCTATTACGTGCGGGCGCGGCGCCTGCAGCAAGGGGCGCGGCAACTGCTCGCTGCCTGTGCCCCCGGCGCCGACCCCTGGCCGCGCCATCTGGACGGCTGGCTGGCGCTGAGCGGCATCGGCCGCAGCACCGCCGGCAGCATTCTTTCCTCGGCCTTCGATCAACCCTTCGCGATCCTCGATGGCAACGCGGCGCGGGTGCTGGCGCGCCTGATCGCCGCTCCCCGCCCGCCGAAACGCGACCTTGCCGGGTTCTGGCGGCTGAGCGAGTTGCTGCTCGACCCGCAGCGGCCCCGAGCCTTCAACCAGGCGCTGATGGATCTCGGCGCCACGGTCTGCACCCCCCGTTCTCCCGACTGCGGCCGTTGCCCCTGGCGAGACCCATGCGCTGCGTACGCTGCCGGCGACCCTGCCCGCTACCCCGTGAAGGACGCCCCCCGGCCCCTGCCCTTTCATGTGATCGGCGTGGGGGTGGTGCTGGATGGCCGCGGCAGGGTGCTGATCGATCAACGGCTGCCGGAGGGGCTGCTGGGGGGATTGTGGGAATTCCCCGGCGGCAAGCAGGAGCCGGGAGAAGCGATCGAGGCCACCATCGCCCGTGAACTGCGCGAGGAACTGGCGATCGAGGCGGAGGTGGGCGAAGAGCTGATCACCCTGGAGCACAGCTACAGCCACAAGCGGCTGCGCTTCGTGGTGCATCTCTGCCGCTGGTTGGCGGGCGAGCCGCAGGCCCTGGCTAGCCAGCAGGTGCGTTGGGTGGCACCAGACGGGCTGGCGGCCTTTCCTTTTCCTGCCGCCAATGCGCGCATCATCGCGGCCCTGCTGGAGCGGCTGGCCGGCGCGGCGCCCGGCGCGGCGACCGCGGCGGCATTCGTGCCGGCCGGCGAAGGTGGAGGGAGTTGAGCTTGAGCCTGCCGTGATGCTCTCTTCCCCTGCCCGGGTGCTCTGCTTCGGCGAAGCACTCGTTGATCGGCTCGGCCCCCCCGGCGGCGATCCCGCCAGCGACACCCCGGTCGACGACCGGCTTGGCGGCGCCCCGGCCAATGTCGCCTGTGCCCTGGCGCGGCTCGGCACCGCCGCTGCCCTGATCGGCCGCCTGGGCGACGACCCGATCGGCGCTGCCTTCCGCGCCCTGTTGCTGGAGCGGGGGGTCGACAGCACTGCGCTGCAGCGCGATCCGCTGCGCCCAAGCCGCACGGTGCTGGTGCGGCGCGAGGCCACCGGTGAACGCCACTTTGGGGGCTTCGCTGGCGATCGGGGTGAGGGCTTCGCCGATCAGGCGATCGATGCCGGGGCGCTGGCTGGGCCGCTGGAGCCGCTGCTGGCCGAGGCCCGCTGGCTGCTGTGCGGCACGATTCCGCTGGCTTCCGGCGCGGCGGCGGCGCTGCACGTGTTGGTGCAGGCTGCCGCCGAGCGGGGGCTGCCGCTGGCGCTCGACGTCAACTGGCGGCCCACCTTCTGGGGACTCGGGCCCGAGGAGGGACCGCCGCCGCCGGTGCGGCAACGCCTGCAGCCCTTGCTGGCTAGGGCGGCCTTGCTCAAGTGCAGCCGCGAGGAGGCCCTCTGGCTGTTCGGCAGCGCTGATGCCGCCGCCGTGCGGCGGGCCCTGCCGCAGCAACCGGCGGTGCTGATCACCGACGGCCCCGAGCCGATCGACTGGGCGGTCGGGGCGTGCGGTGGCCGTCTGCCCTCCATTGCCGTGGCCGCCATCGACGCCACCGGCGCCGGTGATGCCTTTCTGGCGGGCCTGCTGCACCAGCTGGTGTGCAAGCCCGGGGTGCTGCTGGAGCCGGTGGCCGTGAGCGCCGTGGAGCAGGCCCTGCGCTTCGCGGCCGCCTGCGGCGCTCTGGTTTGTCAGGGTGCCGGTGCCATCGATCCCCAGCCGAGTGAGCAGCAAGTGCTGTCTTTCCTGGGGGAGAGTGCGGCGCCCATCAGTTGCCCATGAGTCACCACCCCGGCTACTACGAGCGGGTCAATCCCGATCTGCTGCAGCGCATTCCGGTCACGGCCCGGGCGGTGCTCGAGGTGGGCTGCGGCGCCGGGGCCCTGGGTGCCGCCTTCAAGGCGATCAACCCCAGCTGCGTGTATGTGGGGCTGGAGCAGGAGGAAGCCGCCGCCGCCATGGCCGCCGGCCGCCTGGATCATGTGCTGCGCGCCGACGCCGAGGACCCGGCGCTGGAGCTTCCCCCCCTGCCGCCCCTTGATGCTCTGGTCTACGGCGATGTGCTCGAACACCTGCGCGAGCCCTGGGCGGTGCTGGCCCGCCATGTCCCCCTGCTCTCCGACGACGGGCTGCTGATCGCCTGCATCCCCAACGTGCAGCACTGGAGCGTGCTGGAGCAGCTGCTGCACGGCCGCTGGCCGCTGGCGGAGGAGGGGATCTTCGATCGCACCCACCTGCGCTGGTTCACCCGTGCCGGCATCGCCGAGCACATGGCCGGTTGTGGTCTGCACCTGCTCGGCCTGCACCCGCGCGTGTTTCAGATCGAGCAGGCCGAGGCGTTCGTGAGCCGCCTGGCCCCCGCCCTGCCGGCCATGGGCTTGAACCCCCAGACCCTGCTCTCCGGCGTGGCGCCGCTCCAATACGTGGTGACGGCCAGCCGGCGCCCGCACCAGAAGCTGCAGCTCGATGGCCTCACCCTGAAGCCCCAGGCGGGCATGGTGGAGGTGCGCATGCGTCAGCCCCTGGCGGCCGTGGCCAGCCGGGGCGGCATCGGCCTGCGCCTGCGTTCCGAGAACCTGGAGCTGCTGCGGCCTGATCCGGCCCTGCCGCGGCTGCTGATCTGGCAGCGGCCCCTGCTGCACGACCCCGCCCACCTGGAGCAGCTGCGCCAGTTGCTGAACAACAACTATGTGGTCATCGTCGAGTACGACGATGACCCTGACCACTGGCCCGCCATCGCCGCCAACAACCATCTGACCTTCACGGGCGTGCACGCGGTGCAGGCGTCGACGGAACCGATCGCCGAGGCGGTACGCCGCTACAACCCCGAGGTGGCGGTGTTCGGCAATGCGCTCGAAGCGCTTCCCCCGCCCCGCCCGGCCCCGGCTGCCGGCCAGCCGCTGCGCCTGTTCTTCGGGGCGCTCAATCGCGAAGCCGACTGGGCCCCCTGGATGGAGGCCCTCAATACGGTGCTGCTGGAGACCCCCGGGCGTTGGCAGGTGGAGGTGGTGCACGACCGGGCCTTGTTCGCAGCCCTGGCGCTGCCGCAACGGCGCTTCACCCCCACCTGCGATTACCCCACTTACCGCCAGCGGCTGGCGGGCTGCGACATCGCCTTTCTGCCGCTGGCCGACACGCCCTTCAACCGCTGCAAGTCGGATCTCAAGGCGGTGGAGGCGACTGGCGCGATGATCCGGCAGCGCTGCACGCCATGGGCCAGCGGGGGCGGCAATGGGTGGCCGCCGGCCGCTTGCAGCACCACCAGACGGCCGCGCGGGAAGTGTGGTATCGGAGCCTCTGGGAGCGGCGCCAGGAGCTCAATGAGCAGTTGTTCCGACGGGTGCCGGAGCTGCGGCCCTCAGGCGCCGGGCGGTCGGAGCACCGCCCGGCGCCTGTCCCCGTCGTGGTGGAGTTCCAGCCGCCAGGCGCCCTGCGGCAGCCACGGCAGCCGTTCGGGCCACTCCACCGCCAGGACAGCCCCCAGGGCAAGCGCTTCCTCCTCCTCCTGGGCGAACAGTTCAGCCGCGGCGGCCGGCTGCTCCAGCCGGTAGAGATCGAGGTGGATGAGGGCATGGGGCTGGCCGTCTGCGCCCAGGCCGCCGTAGTGCTGGGCCAGGGCGAAGGTGGGGCTTGTGATCGGTTCATCGATCCCCAGCGCCAGGGCCAGACCCTGTACCAGGCAGGTTTTGCCGGCCCCCAGCTCCCCCTGCAGCAGCAGGGTGGCAGCGCCCACGCCGTTCAGCAGCAGGGAGGCCAACGCCTGCCCGAGAGCCGCCGTGGCTGCCGCATCGGCCAGATGGATCACCCGGATCTCAGCAGACTGTCTCATCGCTGTAGATTCTCGTTAAGCGAGCCCGAAGCCTCGGCGTCTCTGCAGATATTTCCACATCCCCAATCCTTCTCTTTTCGGAGCTTTCGCCATGCTGGCATCGCCTTCAGCTGCCACGTCCTTTTCTGCTGCCGCCGCAGCGGGTCTGTCCACCCCGTCGTCGTATGTGATCGCCGATCTCGGCCTTGCCGCCTGGGGCCGCAAAGAGATCGCGATCGCCGAAACCGAAATGCCCGGTCTGATGGCATTGCGTGAGAACTACGGCAGCCAGCAACCGCTCAAGGGTGCCCGCATCGCCGGCAGCCTGCACATGACGATCCAGACAGCCGTTCTGATCGAAACCCTGGTGGCCCTTGGCGCCGAAGTGCGCTGGGCCTCCTGCAACATCTTCTCCACCCAGGATCATGCTGCCGCCGCGATGGCGGAAGCCGGCATTCCAGTGTTCGCGTTCAAGGGCGAAACCCTTGATGAATACTGGGCCTTCACCCACCGGATCCTGGAGTGGGCCGACGGCGGCACGCCCAACATGATCCTCGACGACGGCGGTGATGCCACCGGCCTGGTGGTGCTCGGCACCAAGGCGGAGCAGGACCTCTCGGTGCTGGACAACCCCGGCAGCGAAGAGGAGATTGCCCTCTTCCATTCGATCCGCCAGCGCCTGGCGGCCCAGCCCGGCTTCTATTCGCGCATCTACGCCCAGATCCAGGGCGTCACGGAGGAAACCACCACGGGTGTGGCCCGCCTCTATCAGATGCAGAAGAGCGGTGAACTGCCGTTCCCTGCCATCAACGTGAACGATTCCGTCACCAAGAGCAAGTTCGACAACCTCTACGGCTGCCGTGAATCCCTGGTTGACAGCATCAAGCGCGCCACCGATGTGATGGTGGCTGGCAAGGTGGCACTGGTGATCGGTTATGGGGATGTGGGCAAGGGTTCTGCCCAGTCACTGCGTGGCCTCGGTGCCAGCGTGATGATCGCTGAAGTTGATCCGATCTGCGCGTTGCAGGCGGCGATGGAGGGTTATCGGGTTGTCCGTCTCGACGACGTGGTGGGCGATGTGGATATCTTCGTGACGGCCACCGGCAACTTCCGTGTGATCACCCATGAGCATCTGATTCAGATGCGCAATCAGGCGATCGTCTGCAACATCGGCCACTTCGACAACGAGATCGACGTGGCGTCCCTGAAGCAGTACCACTGGGACAACATCAAGCCCCAGGTGGATCACGTGCTGCTGCCCAGCGGCAACCGCATCATCCTGCTGGCGGAAGGCCGGCTGGTGAACCTGGGCTGCGCCACCGGCCACCCCAGCTTCGTGATGAGCAATTCCTTCACCAACCAGGTGTTGGCCCAGATCGAGCTGTTCACCAAAGGTGATGAATACGGCAAGGAGGTGTATGTGCTGCCCAAGCAACTTGACGAGATGGTGGCCCGCCTCCACCTCGACAAGATCGGCGCCCGGCTCACCGAGCTCACCCCCGAGCAAGCCGCTTACATCAACGTCCCAGCGGAAGGGCCCTACAAGTCCGACCACTACCGCTACTGATCCCACTACCCCTACAGCCTCTGCAGATCCCCCGCCCCGCGTTCCCCCCAGGCGGCATCGCCAGGGAGGCAGCGGGTTTGATGAGCAGCAGGAGCAGTTGAGCCCGGTTCCGGTGGTGCAGGCCGCCGGAACCCCGCACGGACTGCGCATCCGGAAGCAACACCAGGACAGCCACTAAGGAGCGGAGCCTCTCCAACCACTTTCTTGGTGAAGGCAACGCCCATGCCGGCGGTTCAGAAGGGAACTTCCTCGCTGCTGGGCTCGCCACCGCCGAAGCCGCCGCTGTAGCCACCGCCCTCGAAACCGCCGCCAGCGCCGCCGTCGTCATAGGCGCCCTGGTCGGCATCGCGTTTGGAGCCCAGCAGTTCGAGCCGATCGACCCGCACCACTGGCTTGGTGCGTTCCTCGCCGGTGGTGCGGTCGGTCCAGCGGTCGAGCTTGAAGCTGCCGATGATGCCCAGCAACGACCCCTTCTTGACGTAGTCGGCGGCCACCTGGGCCTGCTTGCCCCAGATCTCGAGGTTGAACCAGTCAGGCTCGTCGTCGCGACTGCGGCGGTTGACCGCGAGGGTCAAGTTGGCGACCACGCTGCCGGATTCGAAGTAGCGCACCTCGGGATCACGGCCGGCACGGCCCACCAGCGTTACGGAATTCACACCCATGGGTTGTCCTGCTGTTGAAAAAAATGGAGTTGTTGGATCAATGATGCGGCACTGCTGCTGAAGTTGCGGCAGCTCGCTACTCCCTGAAGGTTCCCCCGTTCCACCCGGATGTACCACCGCCACCGTTGGGGGGAAATCGCTGGACCCCGCTCCTATGATCGCAACCGCTCAGGTGCTTCTACGTGTTCTTTCGACGTTTCCAGCTCTCACGCGATATCGGCATCGACCTGGGAACGGCTAACACCTTGATGTACGTGTCCGGTAAGGGCATCGTGCTGCAGGAACCCTCGGTGGTGGCACTCGATCTTGAGCGGGGCGTGCCCCTGGCCGTGGGAGATGAGGCCAAGCTCATGCTCGGCCGCACGCCCGGCAACATCCGCGCCGTGCGTCCCCTGCGCGACGGAGTCATCGCCGACTTCGACGCCGCCGAGCAGATGATCAAGACCTTCATTCAGAAAGGGAACGAGGGCCGCGGCATCGTGGCGCCCCGGCTGGTGATCGGTATCCCCAGTGGCGTCACCGGTG
>CALFOF010000014.1 GCA_937919075.1 uncultured Cyanobium sp.
CATCACCTGCAGCTCAAGGCCATTCGCGGCCTCAAGGCGATCTGGATAGAGGCGGATCAAACCTTTCCGCCCCCCTACCGCAATCCGGCCGATCTGCTCTTGCATGGCGTCAGGCATCTGGTGGCCGCTGGTTTTCCGCTGCACCGCATTGCCTTGGCATTGGTGCCGATCGAAACCGGCCAGGGTGGCATTCAGTATTGGTGGGATGTGGAGAACCCTGAGGAGGTTCACTCCTTCTTCCTGGGCAGTGAGTTCTTTGCTGGTATGGATCACCGCACCAGCATTCTGCATGCTGTGTGTGAAGGCAAAGTGCCTAAGCGCCTGCGTCTTGAGCATCTCAAGTCCGAGAATATACCTTATGTACTAGCCAGGGATATGTGCCGTGAACGGTATGCTGACTGCCTGGCTGTACCGCTGGGAAGTGATGGAAACCACGAGTTGATTCTCGAGATGGCCATGCAACGGCCTGGTGGGTTTCTGTTGTGGGAACTGGCGGCGCTTAACCGCCTTGTTGTTGCCATGGTTCCTACTATTATGGCCTGCGTTGGTCATGAAGGCCGTCAATGGGGGTGGCGAGATCCGCTCACGGCGCTTTCTAATCGAGGCAGCTTTGAGCAGCAACTTAATGAACAGATTGCTTTGTCACGGGTCACGGGAGACCCGTTCTCTCTGGTGGTTCTGGATCTCGATGATTTTGGCGCCTATAACGACACTTTCGGCCACTTCTGTGCCGACGACTGCTTGCAGGCCATCGCTCGTCTGCTCACGCGGCGGCTGGGTGCAGATAATCCCTTGGTGGCGCGCGTCGGTGCCGATGCCTTCGCCATGCTGCTGCCGTCAGTCACCGGGGGCGAAACGGATCGGCTCGCCGCAGAGCTGGTGGCGGAGATCCACGGCCTGAGGATTGCCCACCCCGCCGCTGCTGATCCCTTCATGAGCGCCAGCGTGGGTATCGAAACCCATTGGCCGCTGCTGGAGCGCGCGGATGCTCAGGCCACCGAAGTGCTGGCCCGCGCTGAGAACGCCCTGAACCGTGCCCGTCAGGCGAAGCGTTCGTGCCAGTTGGTGCTGCATTGATGGGCTCGGGCCCGTTTTCGGCCTGGCCTGCTCGCTCAATCGGCGGCGTGGTAGCTGCTGCGCACCAGGGGGCCGCTGCGCACCTGGGCGAAGCCCAGCTCTGTGGCGATCGCCCCCAGCCGCTCAAACTCCGCCGGTGCCCAGTAGTGCGCCACCGGCAGGTGGGCCAAGGAAGGGCGCAGATACTGTCCCAGGGTCAGGCGCTGACAGCCCACAGCCCTGAGGTCGTGGAGCGTGGCCACCACTTCCTCGCTGGTTTCGCCCAGCCCCAGCATCAGCCCTGATTTGGTGGGGATGTGTGGCGCCAGCTCCCGCGCCGCCGCCAGCAGGTTCAATGAGCGGACATAGGTGGCCCCGCGCCGCACCTCCCCCTGCAACCGCTCCACCGTCTCGAGGTTGTGGTTGAAGCAGACGGGGCCGGCGCCCAGCACCTGCCGCAGGCGGTGCCGCTGGGCGGCCTGGCCGTCTGCCTCCTGCCGGTGCCCGCCCCAGAAATCGGGTGTGAGCACTTCGATCGCGATCACTGGGTTGCGACGCCGGATCGCTGCCATGGTGCTGGTGAACAGGGATGCGCCGTGATCGGCCTGGTCGTCGCGGGCCACGGCGGTGAGCACCACGTAGCGCAGGCCCATGCGCTCCACTGCGTGGGCCACCCGCTCGGCTTCGGCCGGATCGATCGGCCGGGGCGCCTGGCCTTTCTCCACCTGGCAGAAGGCGCAGCTGCGGGTGCAGATCGGGCCCCCCAGCAGAAAGGTGGCTGTTCCTGCTGCATAACACTCGCCCCGGTTGGGGCAGCGCCCCTCCTCGCAGATCGTGTGCAGTCGCTCCTGCTTCACCACCGCCTGCACCCGCTCCAGTTCGGAGGCGTTGCCCAACGGGCGCCGCAGCCAGGCGGGCAGCCGCTCGGCCGGTGGGATGGCGCTGTAACGGCTGCGGGAACCCATGGCGCTCAGGCTATCGAGCGCGGTGCGTCCAGCCGCCGCCGGCCTTCCATCACTCCATCCGCCGCCGGCCTTCCAACGCCCGGGCCAGGGTGACCTCATCGGCATAGTCCAGTTCGCTGCCGACCGGCAGGCCATAAGCGATCCGGCTCACGCTGGTGAAGGGGCGCAGCAGCCGGGCCAGATACAGGCTGGTGGTGTCCCCCTCCACGCTCGGTGTCAGCGCCAGGATCACTTCGCTGACGCCTTCCTGATCCACCCGGTTCACCAGCGGCTGCACATGGAGCAACTCCGGCCCGATGCCATCCATCGGTGAGATCAAACCACCAAGCACGTGGTAGCTGCCCTTGTATTCGCGGGTGCGCTCGATCGCCAGCAGATCGCGGGAATCGGCCACCACGCACAGCAGCCCGCTCTGGCGCTCCGGCTGGCGGCAGATCTCGCAGAGCGGTTCAGCCGAGAGGTGGAAGCACCGCTGGCACTGTCCCACCTGGCTGCGGGCGGCGAGCAGGGCATCGGCGAAGGCGCGGATCTGTTCTTCCGGTTGGCGCAGCAGATGCAAGGCCAGACGCTGGGCGGTGCGGGGGCCGATGCCCGGCAGGCGCTCAAACTGATCGATCAGCCTGGCCAGTGGACGGGTGAAGCCGCTCAGTGAACTGACGCGAAGATCCCAAATCTAAAGACGCTGCCAACAGTCCCCCGCCTGCCGGCCGACAGAATGGCGCCGGTGCTCCCCCCTTCCGCCGCCCTTTCCGCCATGCCTCTCCGCTCTTTCCAGCCGGATGCCCGGCCCTGGCTCAACCGCCTGCTGGCCGTGCTGCTCGGGGCTCTGATCGCCGCTGGTGGGCTGGCGGGCTGCAGTGCCGCGGCCGCTGGGCTGAACGCCTTCCAGAGCCCTGATGGCCGTTATGCCTTCCTGTACCCCACCGGCTGGACGCGCGTGGTGGTGAGCGATGGCCCCCAGGTGGTGTTCCATGACCTGATCAACAGCGATGAAACGCTCAGCCTGGTGATTTCTGATGTGAACCCCACCAACGACCTCAGCGACCTCGGCAGCGCTGTGGCGGTGGGCGAGAAGCTGCGGCGCGTGGTGATCGCGCCGGCGGGCAGCGGCCGTGAAGCGGAGCTGGTGGAGGCGGTGGAGCGCCAGGACGGCACCCACACCTTCTACGACCTGGAGTACGCGGTGCACCTGGCGGACCGCGACCGCCATGAACTGGCCACCGTGGTGGCCGACCGGGGCCGGCTGTACACCCTGGCGGTGAGCACCAACGAGGCTCGCTGGGGCAAGGTCAAGGAGCTCTTCCACAACGTGATCACCTCCTTCACCCTGCAGATCTGAGGCCATCGGGGAGCGAAGGCCATGCAGGTGACTGGGGCCATGCAAGGTGATTGGGCCTTGCGCCGTTCTGAATCCACCGATCGAGTGGTGGTGATCGGTGCGGGATTGGCCGGTGGCCTGCTCGCCCTAGAACTCGCGGACCTCGGTCTGCCGGTGACCGTGGTGGATGGGGCCGGCCCCGGCGCCACACCGCTCAGCTACGGCGGCATCCCCTGGTGGGCCGGACCCCCGGGCCAGCTCGACAGCTGGATGGCCGCCGCTCCGTCTCACTGGCGCCGCTTGGAGGCGCGCCATGGACCCCTGGGCCTGAGTTCCTGCGCGCTGGTGCTGCATTGGCCCGCCGCCGCTGACGCCGCCGCGCGGCAACGGCAGCAGGGGGTGCTTCAGCAGGTGGAGGGCCTGGCCCGCCGGCACCTCGGGGCCGATCAGTTGCAGCACGGCCCACCGCTCGTGGGCGCGGCTGGTCCAGCGGCTGCGGCCGCCAGCGGCGCAGGCGGCACCCTGCGTCTCAGCTACGCCAGGGTCGATCCGGGCCTGCTGGCTGCTGCCCTGCCCGGGGCGTTGCGCGCCGCCGGGGTGCGGCTGCTCCGCCAGCAGGTGGCGGCGATCGAGCCCACGCGCTCCGGCTGGCACCTGCGCCTGGCAGCGGGCACGGGGGGTGGGGGCGACACCTTGCCGTTCCGGCAGGTGGTGCTGGCTGCCGGAGCTGGCTGCCGCGCGCTCTGGCCGTTGTTGCCGCAGCGCTTGCGGGTCAGCTGGGCCGGAGCACTCCTGGTGGATCGCCTGCCGCTGGCACTGCCCTTTGGCGACGCCATCGTGATGCCATTGCTGGGCCAGCGGCAGGGACTGGAAGCCCGCTCCGCCCAGCTGGCGGCGCCTGAGCTGATCGTGGATGTGGGCTGGGCGCCGAGCGGCTCCGGCTGGCTGCTGGGCCAGACTTCACTGGTGCGCGCCGACCCGGGCCAGGGTCCGCCCCCCGACCCCCACCACACCGAAGCGTGTCTGCGCCAGGCGCTCGCCGGGCTGCTGCCGCAATTGGCGGAGCTGCCGGGTCGCTTCGTTCAGGTGCCGGTGAGCTTCACGCATCCAGGCCTGCCGCTGGTGGGAGCGGTGCCAGGCGCCCCTGGGTTGTGGGTGTTCGCCGGCTTCGGCGGGCCTTTTGCGCTGGTGCCGGCCCTGGTCCCTCTGCTGGCGGCCGCGATCGCCGGTGATCCTGCGGCCCTGGTCGCGCTGCCCGGCGCCGCCCCCGGGGTGGGCGGGGGCTGACAGAAACCCCGTGACCCTCCAAGCTGGCGGCCATGCACCTGCTGCGGCCTGATCACTGGAAGCGGATGCCACCGCGGCGGAAGGTGGCGTGGTGTCTTGGTGGCGTGGTCGGTGCGGTGGGGCTCTGGGCCTGCTTCTGGCGCGTGCCCACCGAGGTGATGGGCAAGGGGGTGCTGCTGCTGCCCGGCAGTGCCGGCCTGATCGACGCCCGCGCTGGCGGCCAGGTGCGGCGCCTGCCTGTGGCCGTGGGCGATCGGGTGCGACGCGGTCAGGTGCTGGTGGAGCTCTATCTTCCGGTGCTGGAGCGGGAGATCGAGCAGCAGCGGGCCAACCTGCGGGAGCTGGAACGTCAGAACGACCAGCTCACCGCCCGCGACGACCAACGCCTCGCCACCGAACGGCAGGCGCTTGCCACTGCCCTTGCCAAGCTGGGTGCTGACCGCAGCCGCTTCGGTGCCCTCAAGAGCACCTACGCCGCCAAGCTCAACCAGCTGGAGTGGCTGAGCCAACGGGAGGTGGTGGCGCCGCTCTCCTCCGAGGTGGTGATGGTGGAGCAGGGCCTCACCGCCACGGCCGTGAACCTCGATCAGGTGGCGATTGAAGAACGGAACCTGCTCACCGCCTTTCAGCAGGTGAAGCTCGAGCTGGAGACGGCGGCGCTGCAGCGGCGTTTTCGGATCGATGATCTGCGCCGTCAGCTGCTTGTCAGTGAGGCGCAGCTGGCCTTCAATGGCCGCCTGCACGCCGATCGTGATGGGGAGGTGCTGGATCTGCAGGTGATCCCCGGGCAGACCGTGGCCGTGGGCCAGCGGCTGGGCACGATCGGCCGTGGGGGCGGATCGCAGCCACTGATCGCCGTGGCCTATTTCCCCCCCGCCGATGCCCGCCGCCTGCGCCTCGGTCTGCCGGTGGAGATCGTGCCCGACTGGGATCAGCGCAGCCGCTTCGGCGGCATTGTGGGCCGGGTCCGGCAGGTCAATGTGCTGCCCGCCACCGAGGAGGACATCTCCACCACGATCGGCAATCCCCAGCTGGCCCGCTCGCTGGTGGAAGGCGGGCCGGTGATGCGCGCCGAAATCAGCCTGGAGCGTGACCCCGCCAGCCTCGATGGCTTCCGCTGGACCCTCTCGCGGGGCAGCAGCGTGTTCCCGGTGCGGGAAGGTCTCACCGTCACGGGCCATGCCTACGTGGAATGGCGCACCCCGATCTCCTATCTGCTGCCCGGCCTGCGCTCGCTCACCGGCGGCTTCCGCACCCTCGGCTTCGATCGCCGCTGGGATGGTGGCGAACTCCGCCAGAGCGACCAACCGCTTCAGAAAGCGCCACCGGCCGCTCCGGCCACCAGCCCCAGCTCCTCAGCCCGCCCCAGCCCCCGCCCCAGCCCCAGCTCCGCCGGCAGCCCTGGCTCTGCGGCCAACCCCACCGCGGGGGCGCGGCCATGAGCCCGAATCCGCCGCCTCCCTCCAGCGAAGCCAGCCCGCTGCGGCGGGAGCTGCCCTGGCTGGTGGCCGAAGTGGTGCTGCTGGTGGTGCTGCTCAATGCCAACGCACCGGAGCTCTGGTTCTGGTTGGTGGTGCTGCTGGTGGTGCTGGCGTACCGCATTGAGGGCACCTCGAATAATCAGCTATTTGCAAGGTCTCTCTGGACACGAAAAAGCCG
>CALFOF010000015.1 GCA_937919075.1 uncultured Cyanobium sp.
GTGCAGGGAGGCCACCGACTGGCTGGGGGCCACCCGTGCCAGTGCCAGATTCACAGCCATGCCCACTGCAAGCAGCAGCACGGCCGACCCGGGTGCCTCAATCCAGCGCAGCCCCAGCTCCGGCAGGGAGCCTGAGGCGGCGCAGGCGAACAGCAGCAAGGCGCCACCGCCGCTGCGCATCCACAGGCTCAGTTCGCGCCAGGGGCTGGTTCGGCCGAGCAGCAGCGAGGGAGCCGCCAGTGCGGCGGCCGTGGCAACGGCGATCAAGAAGCGCTCGAAGCCCCCCAGCTGCAGACCCACATTCACCACGATGAAGGTGACGCCGGCCACCACCACCAGCACGCCGAGGATCCCGGTCCAGTTCTCGACCAGCAGCCGCTCCAGCTTCCCAGGCGCTCTGGGCCCTGGGCGGGTTGGCACCGTTCGCGGGGCCGTGCTCGGTGGCAGGCGTGATGGCGTGCGCTCTGGGAGGAGCGGTTGGAGGAGCGGTTGGGGTGGGGAATCGGCTGGGGATGCGGGACTGACTGGGGCTGCCTCAACTGCCACCGCCGCCGGCAGAACCGGCGTGCTGGTGTCCGCCTCGTGCCGCTCGCTCTTGGGCCGCTCCGCTGGGGCTGGCGGCAGAACGTCCATCCGAGATTCCAGCTGCCGGAGCCGGCGTTCCAACGCCTTCAGCTGCCCCCGCTGCAGCGAGTTGCTGTGCAGCCACAGCGCGATCAGCAAAAGCGCCAGCAGGAGGAGCAGCACGCTCACGATGAAACCGGCGACTGCTGTGGTTTCTAACCCTGCCGTCCGGGGTTGTCCTGTGCTGTGCCGATTCCGGTGGGGTGGCAGCGCCAGGCTGGCGGCGGTGGGCAGGCTGGAGGTGGGAGCCAACGCTGCTGCGAATGGGAATCCTGTGCGAATGGGAATCCTGCTCTGACCGCCTGCTTCAGGTTCATGACCTCCCGCCTTTCTGCTCCTGCCGTCGGCATTCGGCTGCGGCTGGCCAAGTGCAACCTCGAGCGCCTCGACGCGCTCACCCGCGCCTGGGGGATGCCTCACCGGGGCGAGGCGCTCGATCACCCGCTTGAGCAGCTGCGGGAGGACGCGAACGTGCCAGATGATGGATCTGCCCGCGGCGATGCGCAGGCGCGATCAGGCCAATGACGGCCCTGGCGTGATTACGGATGACGGCCCCATGCAGCGCCTGGTGGCGGAGGTGCGTGCCATCTGCGCCTGCCTGAAGCTGGATGGAAGTGTGCTGACACCCGCTCCAGTCGGCAGGTCCGATTAGAAAAACTGATCGAAGTTGTCGAAATCGACGGCTTTGAAGCTGCCGTCTTCCACCTGCTCCATCAATCGCACCAGCTGGACCCAGAGCGCCCCAGCGGTGAGCAGTGAGAGCAGCAGCGCCACCAACAGGGCGATGCCGCTGCCGAAGCCGAACACCTGCAAGGCCCCGCCGATGAACAGGGTGACGCCGATCACCAGCCCGCTGTAGGAGGCCACCACCTCACCGGAGCCCAGCGGCAGCAGCGCCAGACGGTCCTGCTTCCAGCCCTCCAGCTTGTCCTGCACCTGGCGCGAGAAGGTGAGCCCGCAGAGGATACTGACCGCCAGCCCCACGCCCGCCAGGAAGAAGGGCGGCTGGCCGTAGGCGGCGTATTGGAGCAGGAGGCCCTGCACCTCCAGGTCGCTGCTCAGAGCCAGCGCCGCTTCGCTCGGATCAATGGGCGCGAGGGTCACAGCGACGGGCCAGCGGAACAAGGCCCGACCCTAGCGATTGGCCCGCGCCTCCCCGCCCCACGCTCAGGCGGCTGCCGCCAGCGGGTTGAACCGTTGCAGCATGCCCTCCGCCAGCTTGCGTGGGGAGAAAGTGCGCCGCAGCAGCCGCAGCAGCGCCTGAAGATCCTCTGTGTGCAGGCGGTTGTCCCGCACCAGCATCAGCAGCAGGCGCTGGCGCAGGCTGCTGCCCCGCGGGCCGAGCAGCAGGCGCAGACCGGCGCCGGCCACCGGCAGCAGGTTAGGGTTGGCGTCGTCCTGTTCCACCACCGCCAGCAGGCTTTCCAGCCGCTCCAGTTGCAGGCGGCCGTTGGCATCGAACAGCACCTCCAGCAGCTTTTCGCGCAGCTCGCTGGTGTCGCCGGCCAGCAGCCGCCGCGCCACGTAGGGGTAGGCCACGCGGATGATCTTGAAATCGGGGTTCAGCCGCAGCGCCAGACCCTCCTGGCTGACCACGGCGCGGATGATCAGGGCGAAACGTGCCGGCACCCGGAACGGGTAATCGAACATCAGTTCCGAGAAGCGATCGGTGATCGCCTTGAAGTTGAAGGAGCCCACGTTCTCGCCCAGCTGGCCGCCGAGCACCGCTTCCAAGGCCGGCACGATTGGCGTGAGGTCGGCATCGGGCCGCAGGAAGCCGAGCGCCTGGAAATCGCGGGCCAACGCCAGGAAATCGCGGTTGATCAGGTGCACCACCGCGGCGGTGAGCGTGAGCCGGTCGGCGTCGCTGATCGAATCCATCATGCCGAAATCGACATAGGCCACATGGCCCATGGCGCCGGTTTTGCCGGTGAGTGCGAACAGATTGCCGGGATGGGGATCGGCGTGGAAATAGCCGAATTCGAGCAGTTGCTGCAACCCCGCCGTGACGCCGGTGCGGATCA
>CALFOF010000016.1 GCA_937919075.1 uncultured Cyanobium sp.
GGCTGAAGGCAGATAGGCCCATAGAAGCGCTCATGTCATCTACTGGGGGGAGGACGGGAGGGGGAAATAATCAATCACCGCAAAGCGGCACGATTCAACCCTAGACAACAGCCAATGAGCTGCACATTGCCGATCAACAATCTTTACATGATTAACAATGAGGAGACGTTAAAGTTCACAAAAAGTGCCCTTCTTAAGGCTGTCATAATCATGCTGGATCAGCATCAATCAGGCATCGATCCTGTCCTGGCACGCGATGCTGCTCCCGCAGTCCAGCTCGCAACGGAAAGGCCGACAGGTTTCAGTGCTCAGCAAGTGGCCAAAGCAAACGCAGAACGCTGTTCGCCCCATTCATGCGCAGCTGAGAGCCCAACCAGCACAAGCCTTCTCAAGGAATAGCCAACAGGCCGGCGGGTGGCGGCCAGAATCTTCTTCATAAAGACAGACAAGAGCCGAAATCAGCTGTAGACAACGGAGGATCGCCGCCGCCAACTGCCGTGACAGCTTCGGCCATGCCAACATATCGCCAGCTTGTGTTCAAAAGGTGCGAGTGCAGCCCGTACTTCGCACATGCCCTGATCTGCAGCAGCGCACCGATCAACGCAGAAGACCAGATCCGTGCAGACCTGTCAGCAGATCAAGCTGACGAGAATCTCAAAAAACTCAAGGACGATCTGAGGGCTTTCATGTTGAGCGAGGCCGCCAAGGGAACGACCGATATCTCCGCCAAGATCAAAGTTGTCATCAATATTCATGGCTACAACATGCCGCTAAAAAGCATTAAAGAGGGATTCGAGCAAAATCAAAAGAGATTCAAAACAGACACTAGTGACAACTCCCCAGACGACTATGTCCTGTTCGTCGACTACTACTGGCCATCGGAGCGCATCTTGCTGTCCCAATGGAAAAACTGGCTCCTGGCCATGCCCTATCCGCTCTTGCTGATCTTCGCTCTTGCCATCGCAGGGGTGAGCCTGGGCGGGTTTCTCCAAGGCCTTGGGCTCTGGCTGCTTGGATTTGGCACGGCCCTGATCGCGCTGCGGCTCGTTGTTTACTTTCGCGATCGCGATCGTGCCGCCAATCATGGCGTTTACGACGCCGTGGAGCTGGTGCGATGGCTGCTAGTGCTGATCAAGGAGCAGCTGAATCACGATCCAGCAGCAGCTGCGCTTCACACCCTATTCCCCAGCCTGATCAAGCTCAGCATCCTGGCCCACAGCATGGGATGTTTCGTCGCCACCCAAACGGTGCGGATGCTCTCCGATGTTTTTGAAGAGGCCGCCATCGCGCGCTGGAAAGAGCTCTCTGAAGACGGCCCTTTTGGCGAGGTCGCAGGCTACGCCCCTCAGAAATCAACGCAGCAGCATGCCAATGCCTTGTCCCGGCTTGGCAACCATTACCAATTGAAGCAATTGATCCTTGTAGCACCAGACATTCCCATCTGGGCGGTGACCACCGGCCGCTCCAATTATCTTCTGGCCTCCATGCGTCGCTTTGAAGAGTCGTTCCTGTTCGTTAATGATGCCGATATTGTTTTGAGGCTTGCTTCTACACTGGCCAACTATTTCGTCTTTCCCTCCAGAAGCAAAGAGGGAGGATACCGGCTCGGCAACCTATCGATCGCCCAGCAAGGTGCCGCTCACACCAGCCCCTATGGGGAATCCAACGGCACGATGAAGTCACTGGTGCTGAATGGGCTGTTCGGCAGCGTCAAGATGACAGACCCGCCCTTTCACTGCCCTGAAAGCATCGGGCACTCCTTCAACGTTGTGAGCTGCACCGACTACACGGATGTCGGTGTCAATGCTCCGCCAGCTTCCTCAAGCAGCCAGGGGCGCCGCCGGCGGTTGAGCGGAATGACGGCGCGCCATCCCCTCTGCCGCATCGCCAACTACGTCATAACAACACTTCTCAATTTCATTGGCAGTTCGGGAGTGGATTCGCACGGCGGCTACTTCCAAGGGAAGTTTTGCCTTGGCCTCATCTACTCTTTGGCGCTGCATGGCGAAGCGCGCACCAGGCGGAACATCCCCTCACTAACCCAGCAGCTCAAGGAACTTCAGCTCACCTGGCTCACCATCAAGGCCTGAGCCAGCGCACGCCCCCCCTCACACACGTTGATCAGACATCTGAGCAATCGCACTCCTTCGAATCACGCGAAACGTGAGATTGATGCGGTCGCGCGCAATCCGCCGCCGCTGGGGCACCTGGTGCAACCAGTGCTGCTGCGTGGGCGGATCCATCACCAGCAGATCGCCCTCGCCCAGTTCAAAGCTCAGCGGTGAACCTGCGGCTGCAGCAGGTTGTCGGGGCTTGAGGTGAAAGCTGCGCGCCGCCCCGAGGCTGAGGGAGGCAATCGGTTGATCCGGGGCAAGTTCGGGCTCATCGTCTGCATGCCAACCGAGCTTGTCGCTGCCATCGCGGTAATGATTGAGCAACAGGGAGTTGAACCGGCAACCGGCGGCGGCCTCCACCTGCCGGCGCAGCTGCTGCACCGAAGCCGTCCACGGCTCGATCGTCTGGCGCACCCCGCTGTAGGTGTAGTGGCAGCCGGGATCCCCCATCCAGCAGGTGAGCCGCGGAATCGGATGGGTGCGGCCAAACAGCGTGATCTGCTCCTGGCGCCAGGGCACCTCAGCCCGCAGGTGAACCAGCCAGGACGCCGCATCCGCGAGCCATAAGGGCCAGAAGCGCACCGCCAGCCCCGCGCCGGTCACCACCTGGGGGGTGCCTGCTGGTGGGGTTGGCTGCAAGAAATCAAGTTGGTGTTCCATTCTTCACGCCCTCGCCGCTGCGCTGGAGCTGTGGCCGCCAACCACCCCCGCGCCAGAGAGCCCCGTGGCCAGGTGGCAGCCGCCATGCTGGAACCACTGTCGTTCGGCCGCTGCCATGACCGCCTCCACCGCCGTGGCCCCCGTGGCCATGCCCGCCGTGGACAGTCTGCGAGAGCCGGTCAGCCGGGGACTCACCCGCCCGCTGGCCTGGCGCCGCGACCAGCTCGCGCGGCTGACGGCGCTGCTCGATGGCGCCGAAGAGGCGATCCTTGCGGCACTCGCCGCCGACCTGGGCAAGCCCCCGGTGGAAGCCTATTTCGAAGTGGTGGCCGTGCGTCAGGAGCTGCGCCTCTGCCAGCGCCAGCTGCGCCGCTGGATGGCGCCCCGGCCAGTGCCGGTGCCGCTCAGCCAGAGGCCGGGCCAAGCGCGGCTGCTGCCAGAACCGCTCGGCTGCGTGCTGATCATCGGCCCCTGGAACTATCCCTTCTCGCTCACCATCCAACCGCTGGTGAGCGCGCTGGCGGCGGGCAACAGCGCCGTGCTGAAGCCGTCGGAACATGCACCGCGCACCTCGGCCCTGATCGCCCAGCTGGTGGCGCGCCACCTGGAGCCCGCTGTGGTGCAGGTGGTGGAAGGGGACGGGGCGGTGGCGAGCGAGCTGCTCCAACTGCGCTTCGATCACATCTTCTTCACCGGCGGCGGCCGGGTGGGCCGGCTGGTGATGGAGGCGGCCGCGCGCCACCTCACCCCCGTCACCCTGGAGCTGGGCGGCAAGAGCCCGGCCATCGTGCTGGCCGACGCCGACCTCGACACCACCGCCCGCCGCCTGATCTGGGGCAAAGGGCTCAACGCCGGCCAGACCTGCATCGCCCCTGATCACGTGTTGGTGGAAGCCTCGGTGCGGCCGGCGCTGGTGGAGCGGCTGACGCGGGAGATCACGCGCCACTACGGCGAAGACCCACTGGCGTCGCCGGATCTGGCCCGCATCGTCAACCGCCCGCAGTTCGAGCGGCTGTATGGCCTGCTAGAGGGCGCCCGACAGCAGGGCCAGCTGCTGGCCGGCGGCCAGAGCGATCGGGAGCGCCTGCGCATCGCCCCCACCCTGCTGGCGGTCGAGGCTGCCGACGATCCGCTGATGCAGGAGGAGCTGTTCGGTCCCCTGCTGCCGGTGCTGCCGGTGGCCTCGCTGGAGGAGGCGATCACCCGGGTGCGGCGTGGGGCCAAGCCACTGGCGCTCTACCTGTTCAGCACCAGTTCCACAGCTCAGGAGCAGGTGCTGGCAGGCACCAGTTCAGGGGGCGTCTGCTTCAACGACGTGGTGATGCAGGTGGGGGTGCCGGAGCTTCCGTTCGGCGGCGTGGGCCCCAGCGGCATGGGCCGCTATCACGGCCAATCCGGCTTCGACACCTTCTCGCACCTGCGCAGCGTGCTGCGGCGTCCGTTTCGCTTCGATGTGCCGCTGCGCTATCCCCCCTACGGCGACCGGCTCAGCCTCATCAAGCGGCTGATGGGCTGAGGCGGAGCACCGATTTGGCCAGGGGGACTGGCGCGCCGGAGGGTTCTCCGTAAGGTTCAACAAGCTGACCATTGCCCATGCGCCGCGCCCTCGTCGCCCTGGCCCTCGCCCTGCTGCTCCCATTACCAGGACTGGCCGCCCAGCACGTGGTGAAGCCCGGGGAGACGCTCTCGGAGATCGCCGCGCGCTATGGCGTGTCCCTCAACCGCCTGATGCAGCTCAACGGCATCAAGGATCCGGATCAGGTCACAGCTGGCACCCGGCTCACCGTGCCCGGCGCGGCCGGCTCCGGCTCCGCCCCTTCCGGCGGCGGCGGGCGCGGCAGCTACACGGTGAAACCAGGCGAAACCCTTTCCGAGATCGCCGACCGGCTCGGCACCACGGTGCAGCGCCTGATCGAGCTCAACAGCATCCGCAACCCCGACATGGTCACGGAGGGCACCCGGCTGGTGGTGCCCGCTCCCCCCGCCGCCGCCCGCCCCACAGCGGTGAACCGGAACGCCCGCGAACACACCGTCCAACCGGGTGAAACCCTCTCCGGCATCGCCGATCGCTATGGCGTGCCGATGTCGCGGCTGATGGCGCTCAACAAGCTCACCCAACCCGATCAGATCGAGGCCGGCAGCCGCCTGGTGCTGCGCGCCAGCACACCCGCACCAACCAAACCCGCTCCCGCCAGAGCCGCCGCCAAACCCCCGGCGCCGAAGCCCGCTGCCGCCAAACCCGCACCCGCACGCCCGGCCCCAGTAGCAGCACAACCCAAACCGGCGCCTGCTGCCCAGCCCGCCCCCGCTCGCCCCGCACCGGCGCCTGCTGCTGCTGCTGCCCAACCCAAGCCGGAGCCAGTAGCCGCCACCCAACCCGCACCAGCAGCAGCGCCCCAACCCAGGCCAGCCGCTGCGGCAGCACCCGCCCCCCGGCCCAAACCGGCAGCCACCGCTGCCAGGCCCGCCGGTCCCAAACCACCGGAATGGCGCACCTACGGCCCGATTCAGGTCGACTTCGCCAACTGGCAGCCTCTCGGCGGCAGCATGGTGGCTCCGGCCTTGAACAGCGCCGGCCAATCGATCTTCCTGGCGGTCAACTGCACGGCCGGCAAGCTCAATGCCACCGGCGAAGCGGGCGCCTGGAAAAGCTGGGATGCCCCGCAGAGCGAGTTTGAGCAGCAACTGGTGAGAGACCTCTGCAAGGTCGGCGGCGGCTGACCCCCGCCTCCAGCGGCCCGCCTCGCCTACCTCACGTTCAGGCCGCCCAGCGCAACGGCCACGGCTCCTGCAGATAGCGGCGTCCTGCCTCACGGATCCACAGCCGCTGGCTGCCGTCGTCGCTTTCGCTGATCAGCTCCTCCTGCACAAGCCGGCGCGCCAACCAGCCCCAGCGCTCCCCCTCAGCGGCAGCAACGGCCTCCGCACCGGAGTGATCGGCCAGATCATCTGCCAGGCGGGGAAGATCAAGGCCTCGGCGCGCCTGGAGCAGGGTCAGCAACTGCGCCGCCTGCGTCGACCAGTCGATTGGCAGCCCATGGCTGTGGCAACGGTCGCAGCGGCCGCAGGGAGGCACCAGCTCGCCCACGGCCTCCAGCAAGGCCTGCTCGCGGCAGCCCGTCCCCTCCGCCACCGCCTCCATCCGCCGCAGTTGCTGCTGGGCCAGCTCCAGCCGCAGCCGCTCCTGCACCTGCAGCTCCGGGGTCAGCTGCCGGCCGGAGGCGCGCATCGCCCAACCCAGCGAACGCCGGTCCACCGGATCGAACAGCACCAGGCAACGCGCCGGCTGGCCATCACGCCCCGCCCGTCCCGATTCCTGCAGGTACCCCTCCGCGCTGGCCGGCAAATCCAGATGCAGCACCAGGCCCACATCCGGGCGGTCCACACCCATGCCGAAAGCCACCGTGGCCACCAGCACCGGCCGCGGATGGTGCTGGAAGTGCTCGAGCGCCAACAGGCGGCTCTCCGGGTCCATGCCGGCGTGATAAGCGATCGCCTCCACCCCGGCAGCCGACAGCCGCGCCGCCCAGTGCTCCACAGAGCGGCGCGTGCGGGCGTAGATCAGCACCGCCCCGGCGGCGGCAGCCACCGTGTCGAGCACCAGCGGCAGCGGCTCCTGGGGCCGCCGCTGCATGGCGTACACGAGGTTGGAGCGGCGGGCAGAGCGCACCTGCACCAGCGGCCGTCGCAGCTGCAGCAGACGAATGATGTCGGCGCGGACCCGCGGCGCGGCTGTGGCACTCAGCGCCACCAGGGGAACCCCGGGACAGAGGCTGCGCAGCTGCCCGAGGCGTCGGTAATCCGGACGGAAATCATGGCCCCAGGCGCTGATGCAGTGGGCCTCGTCCACGGCCAGCGCCACCAGCCGGCCCTGCTCCAGCACGTCCTCCAGCAGGGCGCGGGTGGCTTCCGCCTGCAACCGCTCCGGGGCCAGATAGAGCAGGCGCAGGCGGTTGTCGGCGAGGCGACGCAGAAGCTGCCGGCGCGAGCCGGCGTCGAGCCCCTGGTGCAGGCAGGCGGCCGGGATGCCACGGCGCTGCAGCTGCGCCACCTGGTCCTGCATCAGGGCCACCAGCGGTGACACCACCAGCACCAGACCCTGCCGCACCAGGGCGGGCAGCTGAAAACAGAGCGATTTACCGCCACCGGTGGGCAGCACCGCCAGGCAATCGCGCCCCGCCAGGAGCGCCTCCACCACCGGGCGCTGACCGGGCCGGAAACACGACCAACCGAAATGACGCTCCAGGGAATCCTCGAGCGCTTCCATCGCCAAACCGGCCACAGCCCTGGTGCGGCCCGACCTTAGCGGCCCCAGATCTGGTGGCCAGGCGCGCTCATGGCAAGGGCGGGGCCTCCAGCTGGTCGGGGCTCTCCTCCACCAGCTGCAGCCGCACCCGTTTGCCGCCGGCCAGCTCTCCGAGCGACACCCGCAGGGTGCTGCCGCTCAGGCTCTGCAACACGGTCAGCATGGCCCGCAGGTGGGGCGTGCTGCTGCCGCTCTCCACCCAGAGGCGCTCCTGCAATCCCCCCAGCCGTCGCCAGCTGGTGTGCAGCTTCAGCACGGCACTTTCAAGCTGTTGCGCCTGCCCCACCGCGTCGGCCAGCAAGCCGAGGGCATCAAGCCGCTGGGCCTCCTGCAGGGCTTTGTCCAGTTGGAGTTCCCCCTGCTGGAAGGCGCGCACCGCGGCCCCGGCCTCGGCCGCCTTGCTCAGCCAGCGGGCCGTGCTGGTCACGTCCCTGACCCGGTCGAGCTCCGGTTCATCGCGCAGCGCCTGGCGCAGTTCGTTCTGCTGGGCCTCGGGCAGCTTGGCCAGCTCCTTCACCAGCGGCGCCACCGCCCGGGGAGGCAGCAGGTTCTCCTGGGTGCGCTGGCGGATCTCCTCCGGCAGCAGCGGGCTGGTGGCAGCGGTGAACTCATCGGAGAGGCGCCGCACCTGCTTGCGCGTGATCTGCTGCCCCTCGTTGGCCGCTTCGCTGATCATCAGCTGCACCTCCGGGTCGGCCTGGGCCGTTTCGAGGAAGGCGCGCTTCGAGAAGTTGTTAACGCTGCTCTGCTCCAGCGGTCCCTCGCCCACCAGGCTTTCGGCGGACTCCGCCAGCTGGATCAGCCCGTAGGCGCGGGTCTTGCTGATCTCCCGCTCCCTGAGCCACTGCAGAAAGCCGGTGCCCCGGCCCTCACCGCCACGAACCTCGCGGTCGCGCACGGCACGGAGGATGCGCCCCCGCCAGATCTCCGTCTGCAGGTCGAAGCGGTCGCACACGCCCCACGCCTCCTCCAGCCGTGCCAGGAACTCCATCGTGCTGATGTCGTCGCGCTGGGGATCTGGAAGTTCAAGGTCGAGGATGGGGGGCTCCAACAACGGCAGGGCAGCAGCAGTCGATCGTGCCACGCTCCGCCCGCCCCCATGGCGGGCCTGCTGCGGCGACGACGATTCATGACACAGGCAACCTGGGGCCCGCCGGCCTCGGGTATCTTCCGACTGGCAATCAACCTCCTCCAGCGCAGCGATGGCCATCTCCCGCGGCGACAAAGTGCGCATCAAGCGACCCGAGTCCTATTGGTTCAACGACGTCGGCACCGTGGCGTCGATCGACACCTCCGGCATCCGCTACCCCGTGGTGGTGCGCTTCGAGAAAGTGAACTACACCGGTTTCAGCGGTTCCGAGGGCGGCATCAATACCAACAACTTCTCCGAAGCCGAGCTCGATAAGGCCTGAGCCCAATCCCGGGGTCACACCCAGCATCTGCGAGTGTGTCCCCGTCAACGGCTGGCTCAGGCAGTTGCGTGATCAGGCAGCTGTTTAGCTATTTCGCAGTGCTCAGCCGGTGGATTCCTCAGCCAGCAGTCATCAAGCTGCAGTTTGCAGGGGCTGTCTTCTTCAGTCTGCGCCTCCCTTTCTGCAGCTCAGGATTCTTCAAGGCTTCCCTGTTCAACGCAGCAGTCGCAGCATCAATTCTCTGCCTTTCGCAGGCCTTCCTCTTTCCCTGAGTTCCAGCTTCCATCCGGCCGCACTGTTCAGCAGGCGGCCGCTTTTTTATGGATGCCTGTGACCAGCCGCACTGTGGCCAACCTGCCGGAGTGGTGGCCACCCCCCCGCGCTGCACGCCCGTTCATCAGTCTTTGCCTGCACCCATTCGGCTCTCAGTCACTCTCCTTGGGCGCCAGGAAACCAG
>CALFOF010000017.1 GCA_937919075.1 uncultured Cyanobium sp.
TTCAAGGAATCCGGAGTGATCAACTCCGAAGATCTCCCCAAATCCAAAGTGGCCCTCTGCTTTGGCCAGATGAACGAGCCCCCTGGCGCCCGCATGCGCGTGGGCCTGTCGGCACTCACCATGGCCGAGCACTTCCGTGATGTGAACAAGCAGGATGTGCTGTTGTTCATCGATAACATCTTCCGCTTTGTGCAGGCCGGTTCCGAAGTGAGCGCCCTGCTCGGCCGGATGCCCTCGGCCGTGGGTTATCAGCCCACCCTCGGCACCGACGTCGGTGGGCTCCAGGAGCGCATCACCTCCACTCTTGAAGGTTCGATCACCTCGATCCAGGCCGTGTACGTGCCTGCCGACGACCTCACCGACCCGGCTCCCGCCACCACCTTCGCCCACCTCGATGCCACCACGGTGCTGAGCCGCGGCCTGGCCTCGAAGGGCATCTACCCCGCCGTCGACCCGCTCGACTCCACCAGCACCATGCTGCAGCCGGCGGTTGTGGGTGATGATCACTACCGCACCGCCCGCGCCGTGCAATCCACCCTGCAGCGCTACAAAGAGCTGCAAGACATCATCGCCATCCTCGGCCTCGACGAACTCTCCGAAGACGACCGTCGTACCGTGGACCGTGCCCGCAAAATCGAAAAGTTCCTCTCTCAGCCTTTCTTTGTGGCCGAGATCTTCACCGGCCAATCCGGCGAATACGTGAAGCTAGAAGACACCATCAATGGCTTCAACATGATCCTTGCCGGTGAGCTCGACGATCTGCCCGAGGCAGCCTTCTACCTCGTGGGCAACATCGATCAGGTGAGGGCGAAGGCCGCCAAGATCCTCGCTGACGCCAAGTCCTGATTAGCGACGGAACGCCTCTGATCTCCCTGTCACCTTCTCGCCATGACTCTCAATCTCCGTGTTCTGGCACCCGACCAGAGCGTTTTCGACGGCAGCGCGGATGAGGTGATCCTGCCCAGCACCACTGGGCAGCTGGGGATCCTCCCCGGCCACGTCTCCTTGCTCACCGCCCTTGATGTGGGTGTGATGCGCCTGCGCAGCGGCAAAGACTGGACCTCCATCGCCTTGATGGGCGGCTTTGCCGAAGTCGAAGCCGACGAAGTCACCGTGCTCGTGAACACCGCCGAGCTCGGTGACAAGATCGATGCCGCCGCCGCTGAGCAACAGGTGGAAGAAGCCCAACTGCGCGCAGCTGGCTTCGAGGGCCAGCCCCCCAGCACTGAAAAGGTGAAAGCCGTACAGAACCTGGCCCGCGCCCGGGCCAGGCTCCAAGCCACCCGCAAGGCTTGATCGATCAACAGCGCCGCCCTTTCGGGGCGGTCGCCCAGCCAACCCCATCAACGCGGCAGATGATCTCAGGCCGGCTCTAGAGAACCGCGCCTGTCATTCTGAACGCCACCGGCCCTGCATACAACTTCACCGGAACGTCGTCACCCGCCTGGAGATGTTGATCGTGGACGCGAACCCAAAGCTTTGATTGTATAAAAAAGGCCCCTTAACGGGGCTTTTTGGCGTTCTAGAGAGTGTCCAGTCAGTCCGAGGAGTGGCACTGAATGGCCGTTTGCTCTTTGAGTGCTTTTAAGTGCCTGTTCTGGCCAGAACAGGCTGGCCAGAACAGGTCGACCAAGCTAGGCCGCCGCCGATCAGGCGGTTCCGCAAAAGGTGACGTCGGGGAACTTGAGCTTGGCTTCATCGAGCGACTTGCCTTTGCCCTCTTCCTGCCAGTAGTTGATCACCTCGGTGGCCTTGTTGAGGATCTCCACCCGCTCGTTATCGGTGATCCAGGATTTGGCTTCCAGTTCGCCTTTAAGGGTTTCCCACGCATCTTCCCGCGGCCAGAAGAAATAGGAACTCAGCGGGCTGGGGCCACCGCCCACGATCTGATCAACGGCCAGCGCGACGTTGTCGGGCAGCCAGAGGATCTTGAGCAGGAAGCGCCCTTCATCCGCTTTCGGCGTGTGGCCGGAAGGAACGCCATCTTCGTCGAGGGTGGCCGTGGCCAGTGCGGCGCTGGCGCCACGCAACACAGGACGCCCCTCGCGGGCGCCACTCGAATCCGCAGCGACGGGAAGGATCTCAGGCATGGCGGACGCGGCGGGGATCGCAGAAACCACCGCGTCGGGGCTTTCGCTGGCCGTCATAGGTTCGGCGCTCAAGGAAGACACTCAAACAAGTAACCTACCAGCCCCGGCCTCCCTGCCCTGAAGCCCCGCGCTGTTCTGCTGTTCGACATCGACGGGGTCATCCGCGACGTGAGCGGCAGCTACCGCCGCGCCCTCGCCGAAACCGTTCACCACTACAGCGGTTGGAAGCCCGAGCCGGCCCAGGTCGATGCACTGAAAAGCGAAGGCCTGTGGAACAACGACTGGGAAGCGTCGCTGGAGTTGCTGCGCCGCCACGGCCTTGCCCCCCTGCCCAGCCATGGCGCCCTGGTGGAGGTGTTCAGTCAACTCTATTTTGGGGGTGACCCGGACGGCCCGCCGGAAGGGTGGCAGGGCTTCATCCGCGAAGAAACGTTGTTGGTGCAGCCGCCCTTCTTCGAGCAGCTGGGCCAGCACGGCTTCGCCTGGGGGTTCGTGAGCGGCGCCGAACCGGCTTCCGCGCGCTTTGTGCTGCATCAGCGGCTCGGATTGCCGCAGCCCCCTCTGATCGCCATGGGTGATGCCCCAGACAAGCCCGATCCCACCGGCCTGCTCATGCTTGCGGCCCGCCTGGCCACCACGGAGCTGGGCCTTGAAGCTCCCCTGGTGGCCTATGTGGGCGACACGGTGGCTGATGTCGAAACGGTGCAACGCGCCCGGGCACGCCATCCCGACCAGGCCTTTGTGAGCCTGGCGGTGGCTCCGCCCCATCTGCAGGCTGCAGGAGTGGGCGCGCAGCGGTTGGTCTACGAAGACCAGCTCCGCCAGGCAGGCGCTGATCACATTCTGGCCACCACGGCGCAGGCTCCTGAGTTGTTGAACCACCTGCTCGGCTGAACCATTTGCTCGGCTGAGCCAGCAGCCCGCTCAATGCGGCCAGCATCACCGCTCCATGGCTTCTGCCGATTTGAGCGCAGCAGCGGTGAGCACCTCATGCCCGCTGGAGGTCACGGCCACATCGTCTTCGATGCGGATGCCGATCCCCTTCCAACGCGCGTCGATGGCGGGCTGACCATCCGGCACGGGCAGCCGATCACTCACATAGAGCCCCGGCTCCACGGTGAGCACCATGCCGGGCTCGAGCGGCACCGGATGCTCCCCGAGGCGGTACGCCCCCACGTCGTGGACATCGAGCCCCAACCAGTGGCCGGTGCGGTGCATGTAGAGGTGGCGGTAGGCGCCCTGCTCGATCAGCCCATCCACTTCCCCCTGCAGCAGGCCCAGCTCCACCAGACCCTCCACCAGCACCCGTACTGCGGCCGCATGCACCTGCTCGGCATCGGCCTCAGGCTGCACGCAGGCGATTGCCGCCTGCTGGGCGGCCAGCACCAGGTCGTAGAGCGCGCGCTGCTCCCCGCTGAAGCGCCCGCCCACCGGGAAGGTGCGGGTGATGTCGCCGTTGTAGTAGTCACTGAGGCTGCAACCGGCATCGATCAGCAGCAGATCGCCGTCCCGCAGGGGCGCATTGTTGCTCGTGTAATGCAGCACACAGGCGTTGTCGCCACCGGCGACGATCGAGCCATAGGCAGGCCCACGGGCGCCCTGGGCCAGAAAGTGCTGCTCGATCGCGGCCTGCACCTGCCGCTCGTTCAGCCCGGGCCGGGCCAGCTGCCGCGCCAGTTCATGGGCTTCCGCGGAGATCCGGGCCGCTTCGCGCAGGCGCTCCAGTTCGTCCTCGCTCTTGCGGAGGCGCAACGCGTGCAGCAGCGGGCAGGGCGCCACCAGACCAAGCGCCGCCTGGCCGCTGCGCGGAGCCCGATCGAGCTGGGCGGCCCAGGCGGAGAGCACCAGCGGCTCCACGCTCGGATGACGACCCACCCGGAACGCGATGCCTTCGGCCCCCTTGAGGTACTCCGCCAACCGCTCGGCCAGCTCCGCGCGCGGATGGGCCAGGTCGGCGCCGAACTGGGTCACCGCGCCTTCACAACCCCAGCGAAAACCGTGCCAGACCTCCGCCGAGGGGTCCTTCGGTTCCACGAACAAAACGAACGGGTGTTCGCTGCGGTGCGGCAGGAACAGCGCCACAGCCCCCGGTTCATCGAAGCCGGTGAGGTACCAGAAATCACTGTGCTGGCGGAAGCCATGCTCCACATCGGCGTGATGGGTGACCAGCGGAGCGGCGGGAATCACGGCGGCCACGGCACCGAGCCGTTCCAGGAAGAGCGCGCGACGCTGCTGGAAAACGGTGGCAGAAATCACCATGAGGAAACCACTTATCGTCGTGACAGGGACTTAGACGATTAAATAAGGGCATGGAATGCCCTGCCTTGGTGAAGGCGCCGACATGAGCGAGCTGGGAAAGGCGCGCCACCATGAATGAGCTGTTCGGCCTGGCAGCACTGGTGGTGGTGATTCTGGCGGGATCGGCACTGTGCTCAGGCGTTGAGGCGGCCATCCTCACGGTCAACCCCCTCAAGGTTCATGAACTGGCGGGCCGTCCAGTGCCGCCGCGCGGTGCCCGGGCCCTGCAGCGCCTGAGGAACCGCCTGGGCCGCGCCCTGGCGGTGCTGGTGATTCTCAACAACGGCTTCAACATCTTCGGCAGCCTGATGATCGGCAGCTACGCCGGCTGGGTGTTCGCCCAATTGGGCGTCTCGGGCGTGGCTTTGCCCCTCTTTTCGGTCGGCCTCACCGTGCTGGTGATTCTGCTGGGTGAAATCCTGCCCAAATCGATCGGCAGCAGCATGGCCATGCAGGTGTCCCTGGCGAGCGCCGCCCCGGTCAACGTGTTGCTGCAGTTGATGCTGCCGCTGGTGCTGGTGCTTGAACGGCTGATGCCGGCGATCACCGCCGAAAGCGAGCTCAGCACCGATGAGGAGGAGATCCGGCTGCTGGCCAGGCTCGGCTCACGCACCGGTCAGATCGAAGCCGACGAGGCCGCCATGATCGGCAAGGTGTTCCAGCTCAACGACCTGACGGCGCGTGATCTGATGGTGCCCCGGGTGGCAGCCCCCACCCTGCAAGGGATGGCCAGCCTCGAGAGCGTGAAGCCTCAGCTGCTCGCCCAGCACGCCCCCTGGTGGGTGGTGCTCGGTGAAGAGGTGGACGAAGTCCTGGGGGTGGCCAGCCACGAGAGCCTGTTGCAAGCCCTGGTGGAAGGGCGCGGCGCGGCCACAACCTTGAGCCTCACCAGCCCGGTGGAGTTCGTGCCCGAGATGATCCGCGCCGACCGTCTGCTCACCGCCTTCCGGCGCAGCAGCCATTCCGTGCGGGTCGTGGTGGATGAATTCGGCGGCTTTGTGGGTGTGATCGGTGCCGACGCTGTGCTGGCGGTGCTGGCCGGCTGGTGGCGGCGGCCGCAGTCGCCTGTGGAGATCCCCCCCGAATGAGGTCCACCCCCGACACCCCAACCCGTTGCCGGCAGTTGCTCCGGCACTGGCGTTCGGACCTCGACCTGAGCCCGCGTGAGCGTTCGGTGCTGGGGCCGGAGCTGGCGGCGCTTGATCGCCAGATCGAACGGCTGGAGCAGGGGCGCCTGCGGCTGGCGGTGTTCGGCCGTGTGGGCGTTGGCAAATCCAGCCTGCTGAACGCCTTGCTCGGCCGTTCCCGCTTCGCCACCGACCTGGCCCATGGCAGCACCCGCCGGCAGGAACGAGAACGCTGGCAGCAACCGATCGTGGGTCTCGCCGGCGTAGAGCTGGTGGACACTCCCGGCATCGACGAAGTGGATGGTCCGGCCCGCCAGCGGCTGGCTGCGCGGGTGGCGCTCAGCGCCGATCTGCTGCTGTTCGTGCTCGACGGTGATCTCACCAGAGCGGAAGCCGAAGCCCTGGAGCAGGTGCTCGGCTGGGGCAAGCCACTCCTGCTGGTGGTGAACCGGATTGACTGCTGGCCGGCCGGCGAACGCGCCCCGCTGCTGGAGAGCATTCGCCGGCGGCTGCCCGCTGCCGCCGGCGGCCTGGATCTGGTGGCCGTGTCGGCCGCCCCGCGGCAGGCCCAGCTGCTGGCCGACGGACGGGTGCGCAGCGACGCCCAGCCTCCCGCCATCGAACCCCTGCAGGAGCGGCTGCTGGCCCTGCTGACCAGCCACGGGGCCTTGTTCCTCGCTCTCAACAGCCTCAGGGCAGGAGATCGCTTCGCCCAGCACCTGCACGCTGCGCGCCTGCGCCAGCATCAACAGCGGGCCCATGGGGTGATCGGGCGATTCGCCACCCTCAAAGCCGCTGGCGTTGCGGCCAATCCACTGGTGCTGCTGGATCTGGCTGGATCCATCGCCTGCGACACCGCCCTGGTGATGCAGCTCTGCCGGCTCTACGGACTCACCATCAACGGCGCCCAGGCGCGTCGGCTGCTGGCCCGGCTGTCGGGCCACAGCGCCCTGCTGGGCGGCGCCCAGATCGGCATCCAGCTGCTGCTGGGCGCCCTGCGCCAGGCGCTGCTGGTGGCAGCCCCGTTCACCGCCGGGCTTTCCCTCGCCCCTGCCGCGCCCGTGGCCCTGGCCCAGGCGGCGCTTGCCGTTCACACCACCCGGCTCACCGGCCGGCTGGCCGCCGCAGAGTTGCTGAAGGCGGCCCAGCAAGGCGCAGCCCGCCCCGGAGCCCTGCTGCGGCGCCTGGCCCGGCAGGATCCCCAAACCCAGGCCTGGCTGCAGCAGTGGCCGCCGCGCGGCTGGGATCCGGCCGTGCAGGGGCTGCAGCCATGAACGCCCCCGCGCAGGTGGCCCTGTTCGGCACGAGCGCCGATCCGCCCACCCTCGGGCACCGCGCCCTGCTGCAGGCGCTGGGAGAGCGCTACCCGCTGGTGCGTACCTGGGCCAGCGACAACCCCTTCAAGCAACATGGAGCCCCCGTCGAGGTGCGCGCCGTGCTGCTGCGGGCGCTGGTGGAGGGCATCGGCAATCCCCGCATTCAGGTCGATCAGAGCCTCAGCCACAGCCGTGCCCTTCACACCCTGGAGCAGGCCCGTGTCCACTGGCCCGAAGCCGATCTGATCTTTGTGGTGGGCAGCGATCTGCTGCCGCAGATCCCCCGCTGGTATGCGGCCGATGCCCTGCTCGCCGCTTGCCGGCTGGCCGTGGTGCCCCGCCTGGGCTGGCCGCTCGACGCGCTGCAGATCAATGGCCTGGTGCAACGGGGAGCCCGGGTGGAGCTGCTGCCGCTACAGATCCCAGCCACGGCCAGTTCCCAGTTGCGCCTGCATCCCGACCCCCAGCTGATCCCAGCGGAACTGTGGCCGGAGCTGCGCAAACGCAACCTTTATGGCCTGGGCGATGGGGCGGCCAGCCTGTGGCCCGCCACCCCGCCGCGGCGCTGATGCGGCTCGCCCTCGCCCAGATCGACCCGCTGGTGGGAGACCTCCCCGGCAACGGCGCCCTGCTGCTGGATTGCTGCCGCCAGGCCGCCGCCGCCGGGGCCGATCTGGTCGCCAGCCCCGAGCTGTCGCTGTGGGGATATCCGCCACGGGATTTGCTGCTGCGGCCTGCGCTGCTGCGCCAACAGCAACAGGTGCTCGGCGAGCTGGCCCAAGAGCTGCCCGCCGGGCTGGCGCTGTTGGTGGGCACCGCTGAACCGGTGGCCGGCAGCGGCCTGCCGGCGCTCCACAACGCCGTGGCCCTGGTGGAGGAAGGCGGGTGGAGCATCGTGGCCCGCAAGCGCCTGCTGCCCAGCTACGACGTCTTCGACGAACGCCGCTACTTTCAGCCGGCCGACGCGGCCTGCCTGATCGAACGCCAATGGGGCGGGCGGCTGTGGCGCATCGGCCTGACGATCTGCGAAGACCTTTGGGTGGAGGAAAGCCTGCAGGGGCATCGGCTGAGCGGGGTGGACCCGATCGCCGCCCTGATGCCGCTGCAGCCCGACCTGCTGCTCAACCTCTCGGCCTCCCCGTTCGTGCAGGGCAAAGCGGCGCTGCGCCGGCGGCTGGCCCAGGCGGCGGCCGCCCGGCTCCATTGCCCGGTGGCGTACGTGAACCAGGTGGGCGGCAACGATGAGCTGGTGTTCGATGGGGGCAGCTTCGTGGTAGACGCGGGCGGTGCCGTGCTGCTGCAGATGCCCTGCGCCGCCGTGGGCCTGGCGGTCTGGGACAGCGATTCGAGCGCTGATTCCGCCGCTCCCGTTGCCCCACCCCTCGATCCGATGGAGCAGTTGTTCCGGGTGCTGGTGCTGGGGGTGCGCGACTACGCCGGCAAATGCGGCTTCCGGCAGGCACTGCTCGGGCTCAGCGGTGGCATCGATTCAGCGCTGGTGGCCGCCGTGGCCGTGGCAGCCCTGGGGGCCGACCAGTTGCTCGCCCTGCTGATGCCTTCCCCCTACAGCTCAGCAGGATCTCGCACCGATGCGATCCAACTGGCCGATCGCCTCGGCATCGCCCACGGTTGCGTGGCAATCGAACCGCTGATGCGGGGATTCGATCAGGCCTTGGCAGCTCCACTCGGAGCGGCACCCACGGGCCTGACGGCCGAGAATCTGCAATCCCGCATCCGCGGCACCCTGCTGATGGCCCTGGCCAATGCCCAGGGCCGGCTGTTGCTCTCCACCGGCAACAAATCAGAGCTGGCCGTGGGCTACTGCACCCTCTACGGCGACATGAACGGAGGCCTGGCCGTGATCGGCGACCTCTACAAAACCAGCGTGTTCCGGCTCTGCGCCTGGCTCGACAGCCCCGCCGCCGCCGACTGCCGCCGCAGCTGCGGGCTGCCGGCCAGCGGTGAGCTGATCGGCGCGGCGATCCGCGAGAAGCCGCCGAGCGCCGAGCTGCGGCCCGACCAGCGTGACACCGACTCCCTGCCCGACTACGACGTGCTGGACCCCCTGCTCCGGGGCTTCATCGAAGAGCTACGCAGCCCGGAGGAGCTGGTGGCCGCGGGCACGGATGCTCAGCTGGCCCAGCGCGTGTACCGGATGCTGCGCCGGGCCGAGTTCAAGCGACGTCAGGCCGCGCCCCTGATCAAGGTGAGTGGCCGGGCCTTCGGCAGCGGCTGGCGCATGCCGATTGCCGCCGCCAACGATTGAATCGTCTGCCGATGCGGACCAATTCCTGGCAGTGAGGCCTTGCCGCCGCCAGTGTGTAAGCAGATTGAGAGTTGCATGACCAGCCCCGGTTCCACCGCACCGATCGCGAGCATCGGCGTGCCCACGGAAATCAAGCGGGACGAACAGCGGGTGGCCCTCACCCCCGATGGCGTCAGGGAGCTGGTGTCCCATGGCCTGGAGGTGCGCGTGCAGAGCGGCGCCGGCAACGGCGCGGGCATCGACGATTCCAGCTACGCCGAAGCCGGGGCGCAGTTGGTGAACCAGGAGGAGGCCTGGGCGGCCCACCTGGTGGTCAAGGTGAAGGAGCCCCAGGCCGAGGAGTTCCGCTTTCTGCGCGGCGACCTGGTGTTGTTCACCTACCTGCACCTGGCGGCCTACCCCGATGTTGGCCGGGCCCTGCTGGACGCAGGCACCACCGGGGTGGCCTACGAAACCGTTCAGCTCGACAATGGCAACCTGCCGTTGCTGGCGCCGATGAGCGAGATCGCCGGCCGGCTCGCCGCCCAGGTGGGTGCCCACCTGCTCGAAAAGCCCCATGGCGGCCGCGGGGTGCTGATCGGCGGGTGCACCGGCGTCAGGCCGGCGCGGGTCGTGGTGCTCGGAGCCGGCACGGTTGGCTGGAATGCGGCCCGCCTGGCGGCGGCGATGGATGCGGAGGTGTTCCTGCTCGATCACTCCCCCCAGCGCCTGCGCAGCCTTGAATCCGACCGGAGCGGCCGGCTGGTGAGCCTGGTGAGCAGCCGTGGCCTGATCGAGCGCATGGTGCCTGGTGCCGATCTGCTGATCGGAGCAGTGCTCACTCCCGGCGGCCGGGCGCCCACCCTGGTCGACGAAGACCTGGTGCGGCGCATGAAACCCGGCTCCGTGATCGTCGATGTGGCGATTGACCAGGGCGGTTGCATCGCCACCAGCCGCGAAACCACCCACACCGATCCTGTGGTCACGATCCACGGCGTGCAGCACTACGCCGTCGGCAACATGCCCGGAGCCGTTCCCTTCACCTCCACCGAAGCGCTGGTCAGCGTCACCCTGCCTTACATCGTTGGCATTGCCGGCCGGGGGCTGGTGGAGGCGGTCACTGAACGACCCGAGTTGCTCTCGGGTCTGAACACGGTGGATGGGGCGGTGTGCCATCCCGGGGTGGCCAAAGCGCTGGGCGTGCCCACCCGCCACCCGATGGCCTGCCTGCGCTGAGCCGGATCACAGCAGCTCGGCGGCACCGCCGAGCGAGGCGAGCGGGCGCACCAGCGCCTGCGGGGCAATCCCCTCACGCAGGGCCAGCACCAAACCCGCCGCCTCGGCATAGCTGGCAGCTGGGAGCACAGCAATCCCCAGGGCCGCCCCTGTGACCTCCAGCACACAGGCATTTCCCTGAACGGCGATCACCGGCAGGCCCCGTTCGGCGCAGCGCAGCACGGCCTCGCCCCCCAGCGCTCCAGCCGGGGCCACCACGGCCCCGATCCCGCCAGGGTGGATCGCCCCGGCGGGCAGCACCGCCGAAGCGGCCAGGGGGGAAGGCGGCAGCAACGGCACCAGATCGGGAGCGCGGCTCAGGCCCACCAGTACGCAGGGCAGAAACGTGTGGCCCAGTTCTTCCGCTGCGGCCCGCGGATCAAGGCCAATCTCCAGCGGCAGGGGAGCCAGGGCGGGAGCATGGGCGCAGGGAATGCCCAGATGGCGCCCGAGCAGGTGGCTGATCACCGCTTCGGCCCCGGCCAGGCCGTCGACGCCATTGCCACCGCGATAGGCCGCCAGTTCCTGTTGGTCGTTGTCGTCTGGGAAGCTGGTCACCACCGCGATGGCCGTGGCTCCCGCCTCTCGCAGGCGTTCCCCGGCGCGCAGCAACTCGTCTGGGTGCAGCAGCCCGCCGCCGCTCGCGCCGCTGCTGCTGCGGCTCAACGCCACCCCGAGGGGCCGCTCGGTGGTGAGCACCGGGCCCACAGCAAGGCCGAGCGTGGCCCGGCAGGCATCCGCCACCTGCAGATGCCGCTGACGCAGTTCCGGCTCGATGCCAGCATCCAGCAATAGGCCCACCTGCCGCTGGCGCACGGGCGCAAGCGCCAGATCCCCGGCAGCGAAGCGGTTCAACGCCCAACCCTCTACGTAATGAATCCTCGGGTCGCTCCAATACAAGGCGGCGCCATTCATCACGTTTGGGTGGGTGATCAGGCAGCCGCTGGCCGCCGCCAGCAGGCGCGCCGCCGGCAGACCATCACCCGCATAGCCACCGATGTGGCAACCGATTCCGGTCGGGATCACCAGCAGGATCGGCAAGGGCGTTGTTGTGCCGATGGCAGGGGTCATGGCTCCACCAGCAGCACCACTTCCAGCCGCGCACGCCTGACACCCCCCTCACCCTCTGCGCCATCGACGGCCGTGATCGCCCAGCGCAGCGGCACGCCTTCCTCGCGATCGAGGGCCGCCAGCACAGCGGTCAGTACAGAAGTGGATGACGACGGGGCGCGTGACGCTGCTGCGGGCGGCGACGCAACGGCCGGCAACGGCACCCACAACTCCCTGGCGATCAGCCGCACGGCACCCACGGCCTCAGCGGCCAGCAGCTCACTTTTGGTACTGGCCGAACTGAGCCAGATAAAGGGCATCCTCCTGACCAGCCATCAGCTGGAGATCACTGCGTGGGTAGGACACGCAGAGCAACGCGTAGCCCTGGGTCTGCAGGTCGGCCTTCACGCCCATGGCGTCGGGCTGGTGCACCGTTCCCTCCGTGATCAAAGCCGCACAGGTGGTGCAGACCCCCGAAAGACAGGAACTGGGCAGCGGCACGCCAGCGGCTTCAGCCGCCGACAGCACCGTCTGATCGGCGGTGCAGGAAAAGGTATGGGTGGCGCCGTCGAGCGCAGCGACGATGGTGAAGGTTTCACTCATGGCAGGAAGTGCAAGCGGCGGAGCTGTTCCGCCTTCGGAAGACAGCGGCCCCATCTTCCCGGACGGCGGAGCAGCACGGGGCTCTCAGGCGCCACCGAGGGTCGCGCAAGGGCCTGGAACGTGAATGAGGAGAGGAGCCGGAGAGGCGGGTTCGTGGGTGGAGGCGAGGGGATGGCGGAGCAGTGGGCAGTACTGGGTGGAGCGGTGCGGGGGTGCAGGGTGAAGCAGTGCGGGGCAGTGCTGATGGTGCTGGGCTGTGCAGTGCAAGGCGGTGCTGATGGTGCTGGGTGAGAAATACATCGCGGCGGACGGCGAAACTCCCGGCGAACAGCGGGTGCGGCGAGGTTCACGCCGTGGGCCCAAGGGGTGTCCATGCACCGGGGTGGGGAGCCAGAAACTCGGGGGGGCGGCTGTTGGAGGCCCGGGCGGAGAGGAAGAGATCAAAGCTGAGCGAACAGCGCCGCTCATCGTCCTCATTGGGCAGCACCGCGTGGTCGGTGGCCGCAGGGAAAAGCACCAGCAGGCCAGCCTGGGGAGCCACATCCTGCCAAGGGGCGTTGAGGGGGTGATCGGCAGAAATCGGCCCGCCGTGGCCGACGGCCAGGCCCGGCACCAGTTCGTTCACCTGCCGGTGCGGAAAGAGCCGGAGGCAGCCGCAACGGCCACTGCCATCACCCGTGATGTAATACACGGCACTGAGGTGGGCGTTGGGGTGGTGGTGACGCCCGACCGCTTGCCCCGGCTCGCTCACCACGGGCCAGGCCCGCTGCAGATGCAGCTCCAGTTGATCGGTATCGAAACCGAGCACCCTCAGATAGGCCGTGGCAGCCACCTGCAACTCGCCGACCAACCAGCCAAAGGCAGGGCGGCGTTGCACCTGCCACGCGTCATGAAGATCGCCTGTCCAAGCGCAACCTTCGGACGGATTGCCCGAAGCCGCACTGCGAAGCTGAAGGGCGTCCTGCAGCATCACAGCTGAATCGAGCGGGTCGGGTCGCAGTTGCTGGCGCCCAAGGGCCAGCGGAAACAGCGGTTGGATCTCGATGATGGCCTCAGCCCATTGCCGAGCCACCCACGATTTCAAGGATCTCCTGGGTGATCGCAGCCTGACGCGCTTTGTTGTAGTCCAGAGTGAGCGACTTGGCGAGCTCCTTGGCGTTATCGCTGGCGCTGTTCATGGCCGTCATGCGGCTAGCCAGTTCGCTGGCGGCCGCTTCCTGGAGGGAACGCAGCAGCTGATTATCGAGATACAGCGGCAGCAGGGCATTGAGCAGCTGGTCGGGGCTCTGCTCAAACACGAACTCCGACTCCAGTGGCGGCATGGTGTTGTCGGAAGGCACACCCCGCTCCACCGCCAGCCGGCCTTCCCGGGTGGTGAGCCGGAAGATCTCATCATCTTGGGCAGCAATGCCCTGGGGATCAAGCGGGAGAAGGGTCTGGGAAACAGGGCCACTGCTCACCAAGTTGATGAACTTGGTGTAAATCATCTCCACCCGATCCGTGCTGCCGGAGAGGAAACCAGCCAGAATTTCGTCGCCAATTTTGCCCGCTTCATCTGCGGTTGGCACCTGCTCAAGGCCGGTGAACGTGGCGAGGATCGGATAGGAGCGGTTCTTGAAGTAGCCGGCCGCCTTGCGCCCGATCAACACCAGTTCCACAGTGAAACCCTGGCCCTTGAGCTCGGCGAAACGCTGCTCCGTGCGCTTGATAATGTTGGCGTTGTAGCCACCGCAGAGGCCGCGGTCGGCGCTCACCACCACAAGGGTGATGTGGCGCACAGGACGGCTTTGCTCCAGCAGAGGGGTGTTGGCCACGTCCTCGAAACGCAGACGGGTCTGTAGGTTTTCGAGCATCCGAGCCAGGCGGTCGGCGAACGGCCTCGACCGCAACACCTGTTCCTGGGCACGCCGCACCTTGGCGGCCGCGACCATCCCCATGGCCTCGGTGATCTTGCGGGTGTTCTTGACCGAGCTGATGCGGTCGCGGGTTTCCTTGAGGTTCGCCATGGTTCAGGTGCTTCGCTTCAGGGAGATCAGGCCGAAGCCAGAAGGGTGGAGGTGACCTCGCTGATGGCCGCCTTGAGGATGGCCTCGGAGGATTCGCTCAACTGCTTCTCGGTTTGCACCTGCTCGATGTAAGCGGAGGCATTGGTTTTGAGGTATTCACGCAGTTCACGAACGAACTGGGTCACCTGGTCGATGGCCACATCGTCGATCAGGCCCTTGACGCCTGCGTAGACCACTGCCACCTGCTCCGCCAGGATCAGCGGGCTGTACTGGGGCTGCTTGAGCAGCTCGCGCAGGCGCTTGCCGCGGCCGAGCTGCTTCTGGGTGGCGGCATCCAGGTCGGAAGCGAACTGCGAGAAGGCAGCGAGTTCGTCGAACTGAGCCAGTTCCAGCTTGAGGGTGCCGGCAATCTTCTTGATGGCCTTGGTCTGGGCAGCACCGCCCACGCGGCTCACCGAGATGCCCACGTTGATGGCGGGCCGCAGACCGGAGTTGAACAGGTCGGAGGTGAGGAAGATCTGGCCATCCGTGATCGAGATCACGTTGGTGGGAATGTAGGCGGAAACGTCTCCAGCCTGGGTTTCGATGATGGGCAGGGCGGTCATGCTGCCTTTGCCCATCGCATCGGAGAGCTTGGCGGCCCGCTCGAGCAGGCGGCTGTGGCAATAGAAGACGTCGCCGGGGTAAGCCTCACGACCGGGCGGGCGGCGCAGCAGCAGAGACATCTGGCGGTAAGCCTGGGCCTGCTTGGTGAGGTCGTCGTAAATCACCAAGGTGGCCTGGCCTTTGTACATGAAGTACTCGGCGATGGCCGCACCGGCGTAAGGGGCGAGGTACTGAAGGGCTGCCGGCTCTGAAGCGCAAGCCGCCACCACGATGGTGTAATCGAGGGCGCCTTTCTCACGCAGCACGTCGATGACGTTGGCCACCGAAGCCTGTTTCTGGCCGATGGCCACATAGACGCAAACGACACCCTCGCCCTTCTGGTTCAAGATGGTGTCGATCGCAATGGCGGTCTTGCCGGTCTGGCGGTCACCGATGATCAGCTCCCGCTGGCCGCGGCCAATCGGGATCATGGCGTCGATCGCAGTGATGCCGGTCTGCATCGGCTCATGCACCGACTTCCGCTGGATGATTCCAGGAGCAGACGACTCAATCAGGCGGGTTTCCGTTGTGGCGATCTCACCTTTGCCGTCGATCGGACGGGCCAACGGATCCACCACGCGCCCGAGCATGGCATCGCCCACCGGCACCTGGGCGATGCGCCCAGTGGCTTTGACAGTGCTGCCTTCCTGAATATTGATGCCTTCGCCCATCAGCACCACCCCGACGTTGTCGTCCTCAAGGTTGAGGGCGATGCCTTCGGTGCCGTCTTCGAATTCCAGCAGCTCACCCGCCATCACCTGCTCAAGGCCATAGACCCTGGCGATGCCGTCGCCCACCTGGAGCACCGTGCCGACGTTGCTGACCGAAACGGACTTGTCGTAGTCCTCGATCTGCTGCTTGAGGATGGCGCTGATCTCGTCGGGACGGATGGAAACCATGAGTTCAGTTCCCCGCGCGGGGAGGCGATGGAAGGAGTGAAAGGGAGGGGAGGGAGGAGAAAGCCGGGAACCTGGGGTGTCAGCCGCTCTTGGCGAGCGCCAAGCCAAGCCGCCGGACTTGGCCGGAGAGGCTGGCATCGATCACCTTGGATCCATACCTGATGATCAGCCCGCCGATCAACGAAGGATCGACGTCGAGCTTGAACTCGACGTTTTCGGTACCAGCCAGCGCCTGCACCTTCACGCGCAGGGCCTGTTGCTGATCCTCACTCAACGGGGTGGCGGAAACTACGCTGGCAAGAGCGATGTGTCGCTGTTCACGGAAGAGCACAAGGAAGCGATCAAGGATCGAATCCAGGATCGAGATCCTCTGGCGATCGGCAAGCAGCTTGAGCAGATTCAGAAACGACGGAGTGACCTGCTCCTGGAAGAGAGCCACTACGATCGCCTTCTTCGTTTCCGGTTCAATCACGGGGGAAACGAAGCTTTGGCGCAACTCAGGGGATAGTTGCCAGAGGTCAAGCAACTGCCTGGCCTGCTCGGCAACGAGTTCACTCTCGCCGGATTGATCCGTGATCTGGAGCAGAGCTTCGGCGTAAGGCGAAGCGATGGTGTTCAGCAAGGGCATCAGGCTTCACCCAGCGATTCGATGGAGCGGTCGATCAGTGCGAGCTGGGCACCGGGATCAAGCTTAGAGGGAAGAGCTGCGAGAGCCTTCTCCACAGCCAGCTTGGCCGCTTCACGGCGAAGCCGTTCGCTGACCCGGTCGGCTTCGGCCTGAAGGTCGTTGCTGGAGCCCTGCTTCAGTAGCGCCATTGCTTCCACCGTGCGGCGCTCACTTTCAAGCCGGATGGACTCAGCGCGCACTTTGCCATCGGCTCTGATCTGATCCGCCTTGATCTGCGCCTCGGCCAGATCCTTCTGGGCGTTGGCGAGGGCAGAAGTGGCTGCGGCAAGCCGCCCTTCCGCATCCTGGAGATCGCTCAGGATCGCCTCGCGCCGTCGCACCAGCACACTGCCGAGCACCTTCGGCAGAAACCACACCAGTGCGGCGATCACGATCGCCAGGTTGATGATGTTGGTTTCGAACAGATTGAAATTGAGCCCGAAATGGCCCTCGCTGGCCAGCAACGGAGAAAAGGGCGCAATCAGGGAGAGAGGAAGTGTCATTTCGCGGCCAGCAGACGGTTGACGATCAATTCGCTGAGAAGATCGGATTCGCCTTCAAGGTGCTCCATGGCCTTCTGACGCTCAGCTTCGATAGTGCGGCGAGCGCTTTCCATGCTGGCGTTGACATCGGCCTGTGCCGCAGCAAGGGCCGAGCGGTACAGCCTGTCCATCTCATCCTCCGCATCAACAATCAGCGTTTGGGACTTCTGTCGAGCGTCCTTCAGCTGGGCGGTGAGGTCGGCGGCGAGTCGCTCGGATTGTGCAAGCTTCTGCTTGGCATCCGCACGGCTCAGGGCGATGTAGCTGTCGCGCTCTTCAACCGTGCGGCCAATCGGCCGGAAGAACAGCAGGTTGAGAACATAGGTGAGGAGCACCACCTGCACCGCCATGAGCGGCAGGGTGGCATCGAGGTCGAAGAGACCTCCCTCGGGAGCACCGGCTGCGGCGAGCAGAAGCCAGCTGGTCATGGGGCAGGGACGCTGGAAGGATCAGGTACGGCTGCCGTGGTGAAACACGGCAGATGGTCTGGACGGTTCAAACGACGCCAAGGTTCGGATCGGGGCCACATCAAATAAATGGCTGGCCTCCCGATCCGCACGGACGGCGATCAGCCTGCGAAGGGGTTCGCGAACAGGAGCACCAGGGCCACAACGAGGCCGTAGATGGTCAGAGCTTCCATGAAGGCCAGCGACAGCAGCAGGGTGCCGCGGATCTTGCCTTCGGCTTCGGGCTGGCGGGCGATGCCCTCGACAGCACCGCCGGCAGCGGTGCCCTGACCGATGCCAGGGCCGATGGCGCCGAGGCCGACGGCAAGACCGGCAGCCACGACGGAGGCGGCGGAAGTGATGGAATCCATGGTGGAACGGGGGGGATGGAAGGCGCCGGTGAAGCGCGGGTTGGACCTGGCGCTTGGGACATCCCCGGGACGGGGATGGGCCCGGCAATGGCCGGACCTACGCGCAGGAGGTTTAGCAGATCGGGGGGACGTGACTGGAAGCCAGGTGCTCAGTGAGCTTCTTCGTGAACTGCCTCGCCGATGTAGTAAGCGGCGAGGGTGGCAAAGATCAGGGCTTGGATCGCGCTGGTGAACAGGCCAAGGAACATGGCGGGGAGCGGCACGATCAAGGGCACGAGGAAGGCAAGAACGGCCACCACGAGTTCATCGGCGAGGATGTTGCCGAACAAACGGAAAGAGAGGGAAAGAGGCTTGGTGAAATCCTCAACGATCTTGAAAGGAAGCATGATCGGAGTGGGTTCCACGTAGTACTCGAAGTACCGGAATCCTTTGCGGCTCAGACCTGCATAGAAATAGGCAAGTGAAACAAGCAGTGCCAGGGCAATGGTTGTGTTGATGTCTGCCGTGGGGGCACCAAGCTCGCCGCTCGGAAGATGGATCAACTTCCAGGGAACCAGAGCACCGCCCCAGTTGCTCACGAAGATGAACAGGAACAGGGTGCCGATGAATGGCAGCCAATCGCGGTAAGCCTTCTCGCCGATCTGCTCACGAGCCAGGTCGCGGACGTAGGCCCAGAGGAATTCCAGCAGGTTCTGAACACCCCTGGGATCTCGCTCAAGCTTGCGGGTGCCCGCGACGACCAGTGCCAGCAGAGCACCGATCACGACCCAGGAGCTGATGAACACCTGGCCATGGATCACCAGACCACCGATCTTCCAGTAGAGGTGTTTTCCTACCTCCAGTTCGGCCAGGGGCAGCAAGAGAGACAACGGTGCCATCGGTGTGCTGGGGTGCCGCAGAAGCGACGAGAAAGAACAGGAGGCCCGGATCGACGGGAGGGGGACCGGGGATCAGCGGTCGGTGAGGGCCTGAAGAATCAGCGCAGGCTTGTAGAGAAGGAACCCGACAAGCGAGGGCACGATTTCCAGGAATGGCAGCCGTGAAGCTGCCAGCACTAGCACGATCGGCACAAGCAATTGTGACTTGCCGACCGAGCGCTTGTCGCCGCCGATGCGGGCGACACTGCGAGCCAGCAAGCGCATGTAAAGCATGCCGGCCAGAGCGCCCACAGCGAGGCTCAAGGCGGTGGAACGATCGAACAGGAAGGAAGCAACAACAACAGCAAACGCTGAAAGAATCAACGTGGCCAGAAGGATGCGGCGCTGCAACCTGGTGTAGTCCTCCATACCATTGGCCAGCGTGGCCTCGGTCTGGGGTGCTGCGACAGGTTCAACCGGTTGGATCAGAAGCGGGACCTCGGAGGATCGTCCTGAGAGATCTCGGAGGAGCGCGGCCCGCAGGTCGTTGATTTCCTGGGGAGGAAAAACGACCGTGGTCTCGGTACTCAGCACCTGACGGGAGCCGCTGGAGACACCCCCGGCAGTCATGCCGGAAGTGATCTTCGACGCGTCGGGAAGAGCCTGCAAACGCCCCAAATCCATTGGAAAGGCGGCCGGAATCTATCACGGAGCCGTCACAGCTCCCTTGCCGTTTCACGCTGGCGCTGGTGCGCTAAGCAACAGCAAACGGTGCTGCCAGAGCCAGCGGGCGCCAGAGGCGATGCGGGCAGGTTCCCAGGCGAGGGGCAGCCCTGAGAGCGCCGTAGCCGGAGGCGCCTGGTCGATCCGCGTGAGCAGATCCACGGCATCCGCCGTGAGGTCAAGGGGCCGCAGATCGGGGTCGAGCAGGCTGGCACCAGGCCAGCCCCAGAGGCAGGGGTTGCGGCAGCCATGGGCTGCCAGCAGCGTGGCGTCGTCCTCCCAGGTTTGCCTGGGCAGCTCTCCACGGCTAAGGAAGAACTCAAAGTGGCTGATGTCCGGGTCGAGGGCTTCCACCAACGCCCAACGCTCGCGCTCGGGCAGGGCGCAGGCACGTTCAAGCAGCTCCCCTGACAACAACCGGGCCGGATCCCAGACCTGGGGATTGGAGAAGCCAGCGAAGCTCAGGTCGGCCTGATCAACGAAATCGAACAGACGCTTGATGTCGTAGCTGGTCTCCTGCGGGTGGAGATACATGTCGGCGAAATTGGCGTCAGCCGCCGTATCGAGCGCCCAACGCTGCTCGTGATGGAGGCGCAGGCGGTTGGCCGGCGGCAGAGCATCAAACAGTTGGCGCCCCAGCCGCAGGCCCTCACCATCGCCATGCACACCCATCAGCGAGAGCGCGGCCTGAACGCGGTGGATCTCCCAGCGCCCCCCATCTGCGTACAGAAAGAGGTGCAGAAGTCCGCCCGGACGCAGCAACGCTGCCAGGGCCTTCAGGCCGGCTTCCGGTTGGCGCAGGTGGTGCAGCACCCCTACGGAATTGATCAGGTCAAAGGGGCCTTCGCCCTGGAGGTCCAGCAGGCTGCGCTGCTCGATCCGCAGGGAGCCGGCTGCCCTGGCGCCGCCCGAGCGCTCCAGCCGCCGGCGTGCCACCTCCAGCGTGCCAGGGCTGATGTCCACCGCCAGGATCTCAGCCCCGGGGTTGAGATGGGCGAGGTAGTCGGTGCTCACGCCAGTGCCACATCCGGCATCAAGGAGGCGCAGGGGCCCTGCTTGCGCCGGGAGCATCCCCGTGCAGGCACTCACCACGCAGGGATGGCACCAGCGCCAGTTGTACCCAGGCGGAGGACCGTCCTGCAAGGGATCGCCGGGGTAGGGAAAACGGTCGTAGAAGGAGCGCACCGCCGGTGTGGCGGCATCGGCGACTTGCTCGGACACTGGCAGAGGCTTGGAGAGGGGATGAGCGAGCTTTTCATGGCCGGCCCCTACCTGTGCCCCGCGCAGCGGCAAGGCTGCAAACATTTGTCTATGGCGGTGAAAAGGGCCGGAAGGTGAGCCGTACCCTGGCCAGGCCTGG
>CALFOF010000018.1 GCA_937919075.1 uncultured Cyanobium sp.
AATATCACCAAACAACTGGTTACCCGCCCCCTCTGGCACGCCTTGGAACTGATAAGTGAGCCTGGATATGAACTTGCCATTTTCATCAAGATTGACCCGATTCAGAACATTGGATTTTCTTGGGAAAAACCAATAAGCGTCATCAAAGAAGGCTGCACTCTGAGCATTGGAGTTGGCGCCGCTAAAGCTGTTGTCATCAAGGCCCAGCTGCTTAGGCGTAGCAGCAACATCCAAGGTGTCTGTCCCGTCTCTCCAGATGCGGAGATTGTTGTTCCCATCCATCACAAACAGGTTGAACCTGTTGGGGTCCACAGCAACCCCGTTCGCCAACTTGGCGGTGGGATCTACGAACAAGGAAAGCTGTTGCTCTTTCTGGGTTGCGATGTTGATGGAGTAGAGCCGATTATTCACACTCACGCCGTAGAGATATTGATTGGCTTGGGCCGGTGACGCGCCGATGAAGGCCGCGGCAACGCTCAGCACCACCGGCGCTAGCCAAGGCTTCAGGCGAGGCACCAGTATCTCTCAGGAGTTATTAGGGTTCCTTCAGGGTAATAATTGTATCGGCTGGCGCGGGCAAGGCCGCCCAAAGGGCCACTCCGTAGCCGTTGCTTAGGATAGGGAGACCTTCGCCTGCTGCCGTGCCTGCCGCTTCCCCTGCCGTCGAGCCCGCCAGCCGCTCTGGGGAAACGGTCACCACGCCAGTGCTGCTGCCCAAAACGAGCGAAAGCACCCAGCTGCTCAAGATTCGCCATTCGATGAGCCACGTGCTGGCCATGGCGGTGCAGAAGCTTTTTCCCAAGGCGCAGGTCACGATCGGCCCCTGGACCGAATCCGGCTTCTATTACGACTTCGACCATCCCGAACCCTTCACCGAAGCCGATCTCAAGGCGATCAAGAAGGAGATGGGCAAGATCATCGGCCGCCGCTTGCCCCTGGAGCGCCTCGAGGTGAGCCGCGCCGAAGCGGAGGCGCGCATCTCGGCCCAGAACGAGCCCTACAAGCTGGAGATTCTCGAGGGCCTCACCGAGCCGATCACTCTGTACACGCTCGGCCAGGAATGGTGGGATCTCTGCGCCGGGCCCCACGTGGCCAACACCAGCGAGCTACATCCCAAGGCCTTCGATCTCGAAAGCGTGGCCGGCGCCTATTGGCGCGGCGATGAAAAGCGCGCCCAATTGCAGCGCATCTACGGCACCGCCTGGGAAACGCCTGAGCAGCTGGCCGAACACCAGCGCCGCAAACAGGAAGCCCTGCGCCGCGATCACCGGCGCCTCGGCATCGATCTCAACCTGTTCTCGATCGAAGATGAGGCCGGCGCCGGCCTGGTGTTCTGGCATCCGCGCGGCGCGCGCATGCGGCTGCTGATCGAAGATTTCTGGCGGCAGGCGCACTTCGCCGCCGGCTATGAGCTGCTCTACACGCCCCACGTGGCGGATCTGAGCCTCTGGAAAACCTCCGGGCACCTGGATTTCTACCGGGAGAGCATGTTTGGCCCGATGGATGTCGATGAGCGGCAGTTCCAGCTCAAGCCGATGAACTGCCCCTTTCATGTGCTCACTTATGCCAACACTCTGCGCTCCTATAAGGAGCTGCCGATCCGCTGGGCGGAGCTGGGCACGGTGTACCGCTACGAGCGGCCGGGGGTGATGCACGGGTTGATGCGCGTGCGCGGCTTCACCCAGGACGACGCCCACATCTTTTGCCTGCCTGAGCAGATCGGCGATGAAATCCTCGGTGTGCTCAACCTCACCGAGACCATCCTCTCCACATTTGATTTCCAGAACTACGAAGTTCACCTTTCCACCCGGCCGGAGAAATCGATCGGCGAAGATTCCGTGTGGGAATTGGCCACCGCCGGCCTGGTGGAGGCGCTCGATCGCAAGGGCTGGGCCTACAAGATCGATGCAGGCGGTGGTGCGTTCTACGGCCCCAAGATCGACATCAAGATCGAGGATGCGATCGGCCGTTTGTGGCAGTGTTCCACGATTCAGCTGGATTTCAACCTGCCCGAACGCTTCGATCTGCACTACGTGGCCGCCGATGGCCAGCGGGCGCGGCCGATCATGATCCACCGCGCCATCTTCGGTTCGCTGGAGCGCTTCTTCGGCATCCTGGTTGAAAACTACGCCGGTGATTTCCCCTTCTGGCTGGCACCGGAGCAGCTCCGTCTGCTGCCGGTCACCGATGAGGTGCTGCCCTATGCGCAGACGGTGCTGGCCCAGCTCAACGCCGCCGGGGTGCGCGCCACGCTGGACCGCAGCGGCGATCGGCTGGGCAAGCTCATCCGCAATGGCGAGCAGATGAAGATTCCTCTGCTCGGCGTGATCGGCGCCCAGGAAGCTGAGCAAGGCAGCGTGAACCTGCGCAGCCGCCGCGACGGCGATCTCGGCGCCGTGGCCCTGCCTGTCCTCCTGGCCGCCGCCGCCCTTGCCAACAGCGTCCGCGCCGCGGGCCTCGAGCTGCCTGCCGGCTGAGGCCTGAGCCCTGCGGCGCGCCGTCACCAGGCCTGGCAGCATCCCCACACGCCGCACCTTCTCCATGCCCACCCTGCTGGCCGGCGATATCGGCGGCACCAAAACCCTGCTGGCCACCTATGCCGTGCGCGAGGGGCAACTGGTGCAGCAGCGCTCGGCCCGCTACGCCTCGGCCGCCTGGGGTGATTTCAGCGCCATGGTGCGCCACTTCCTGGCGGAAGGGGCCGGTGCTGGCGGCGGCGCAGGCGAAGGCGCAGGCGAAGGGGGAGGCCAGAGCGATGGGGACCGGCCCCGTCAGGCCTGTTTCGCAGTGGCGGGGCCTGTCCAGAACGGCCAGGTGCAGCTCACCAACCTCACCTGGCATCTCGAGGCCGGTGCCCTGGCCAAGGCCTGTGATCTCGAGGCCGTGGAGCTGGTCAACGATTTCGCCGTGCTGATCCATGGCCTGCCGCACCTTTCGGCCGAGCAGCAGCAGCCCCTGCGCCGCAACGCATCCCCACCGACGGCCAGCACCGCCATGCACGGACCGGTGGCCGTGCTCGGCGCCGGCACCGGTCTTGGGGTGGCGATCGGTGTGCCCGGCCCGCGCGGCCCGATCGCCCTGGCCAGCGAAGCGGCCCATGCCGCCTTTGCGCCGCGAGAGGAGCAGGAGTGGCGCCTGCGTCAGTGGCTGCTCAACGAGCTCGAGCTGGAGCGCGTCTCGATTGAACGGGTGGTGAGCGGCACCGGGCTTGGCCATGTGGCGCGCTGGATGCTGCGAGAGCGCGACCCGGGCGGCAGCCACCCGCTGCACGCCCCCGCCGAGGCCTGGTGGCTGGCAGAACGCCAGGGGGAGGCCGAGCGGCCGGATCTGCCGGCCCTGGTGGCCCAGGCAGCCCAGGCCGGGGATGCCCTCGCCGCTGCGGCTCTTGAGCTCTGGCTCGGCGCCTACGGCAGCGTCGCCGGCGATCTGGCCCTGCAGACGCTCTGCAGCGGCGGCCTGTGGGTGGGCGGCGGCACGGCCGCCAAGCTGCTTGCCCAGCTGCGTTCCCCCGCTTTCCTGGCGGCCTTCGGGGCGAAGGGGCGGCTCTCGCCGGTGCTGAAAACCATCCCCCTGCGAGCGCTGGTGGATCCGGCGGCTGGCCTGTTCAGCGCCGCCTGCCGCGCCCGCACCTTGATGGGCTGAGGGCAGGGGCTGAACAGGCCGGCCCTGCGAGGGCGTCCTTGCAGCGGCGTCCTTGTATCGGCGTCGTTGCAGCGGCTGGCTTGTATCGGCGCGCACCAGCAAATGGGACACTGAAACCCATCAAGATCCGTAGGAAGGGAAGCAGCGCATGGTCAGGCCCCGCATCGGGCAGGGAGTGGCGGTGGATGTCCCCGCCACCACCGCCAATCTGGGGCCGGGGTTCGATTGTCTCGGCGCCGCCCTTGAGCTCAACAACCACTTCAGGCTCACCTGCATCGAAGGGGATGGGGAGCGCTTCGAGCTGCTGATTGAAGGCAGCGAAGGCGCCCATCTGCGCGGCGGCCCCGACAACCTCATGTACCGCTCGGCCCAGCGGGTCTGGAAGGAGGCGGGCGAAGAGCCGGTGGCGCTCGAAGCCCGGGTGCGGCTGGCGGTACCGCCAGCCCGGGGGTTGGGCAGCAGCGCCACGGCGATCGTGGCCGGCCTGCTCGGCGCCAATGCGCTGGTGGGGGAACCGCTCAGCCGCGAGAAACTGCTGGAGCTGGCGATTGATATCGAGGGCCACCCCGACAACGTGGTGCCCTCCCTGCTGGGTGGCCTCTGCATGACCGCCAAGGCCGCCTCGCACCGCTGGCGCGTGGTGCGCTGCGAATGGCATGAGGCGGTCAAGGCCGTGGTGGCGATCCCGGGGATCCGGCTGTCCACCAGTGAGGCGCGCCGCGCCATGCCGCGGGTGGTGCCGATCCCCGATGCGGTGGTGAACCTCGGCTCGCTCACGCTGCTGCTGCAGGGCCTGCGCACCGGCAATGGCGATCTGATCGCCGATGGCATGCATGACCGTCTGCATGAGCCCTACCGCTGGGGCTTGATCCAGGGCGGCCGGCAGGTGCGGGAGGCGGCGCTGAACGCGGGAGCCTGGGGGTGTGTGATCAGCGGTGCCGGGCCGACGCTGCTGGCGCTCAGCAACCGGGAGCAGGCGCCAGCGGTGGGCCGTGCCATGACCCAGGCCTGGGAACGGGAAGGGGTGGCCTCCCGCTTTCAGGTGCTCGATCTGCAGCTGGGCGGCAGCCGCTGGGAGCCGCTGCCCGACCGCAGCTGAGCCCGGGGCTTCGCCACAATCCCTGTGGCCGAGAGCGCGGGACCTTGTCGCGAGTGGTGATGGCGGCCCTTCTGAGTACAACTACTCAGTGCCGTTCTCGTAACTGATAAATTCTCCAGGTTGAACCGTCCCACCGGCGGACCAAACGTTCCCTCGCAGGCTGAAATGGACGCCAATCTGCCCCTGACGGCCGCGTCCTCTCTCCCTGCCGACTTTCCCTGGCTCACGCTGATCGCCCTGATCCCGGCGGCGGGCGCCCTGTTGATGCCCCTGGTGCCCGGCGATGGCACCGATCCGCGCGCGCCACGCACCATCGCCTTCGGCGTGCTGCTGGTTGACCTGCTGCTGATCCTGTGGGTGTTCAGCCAGCGCTTCGACAGCAGCCTCAGCAGCCTGCAGCTGGTGGAGCGGGTGCCCTGGCTGCCCGCCCTCGGCCTGGAATGGTCGCTGGCCGCCGATGGGCTCTCCGCCCCGCTGGTGGTGCTCAGCGGCCTGGTCACCCTGCTGGCGGTGGCCGCCAGCTGGAACCTCAACCGCAAATGCCAGCTCTACTTCGGCCTGCTGCTGCTGCAGGCCTCAGCGCAATCGCTGGTGTTCCTCTCACAGGATTTCCTGCTCTTCTTCCTGGCCTGGGAACTGGAGCTGGTGCCCGTGTACCTGCTGATCGCCATCTGGGGCGGTGCCCAGCGCCAATACGCCGCCACCAAGTTCATCCTCTACACCGCCACCGCTTCTCTGCTGATCCTGATCAGCGGCCTAGCCCTGGCCCTCGGCGGCGACAGCTTCACCCTCAACCTGCAGGAGCTCAGTGAGCGCTCCTACGGCGGCAGCTTTGCCCTGCTCTGTTACCTCGGCTTCCTGATCGGCTTCGGCGTGAAGTTGCCGATGTTCCCGCTGCATACCTGGCTGCCCGATGCCCACGGCGAAGCCAATGCGCCGGTGTCGATGCTGCTGGCCGGAGTGCTGCTCAAGATGGGCGGCTATGCCCTGCTGCGCTTCAACGTGCAGATGCTGCCCGACGCCCATCTGCGCCTGGCGCCGGCGTTGATTGTGCTCGGCATCGTCAACATTGTGTATGGCGCGCTCAACGCCTTCGGCCAGGACAACGTCAAACGGCGGATCGCCTGCAGTTCGGTGAGCCACATGGGCTTCGTGCTGCTCGGCATCGGTGCAATCAACACCCTCGGTCTGAGCGGAGCGATGTTGCAGATGATCAGCCACGGCCTGATCGCTGCCTCAATGTTCTTCGTCACCGGTGTGTTTTACGAGCGCACCAAAACCCTCTCGATCCCCAACATGGGCGGCCTGGCCAAGGTGCTGCCGATCACCTTCGCCTTCTTCCTGGCCAGTTCGCTCGCCTCGTTGGCGCTGCCTGGCATGAGCGGCTTCATCAGCGAAATCACCGTGTTCCTGGGTATCACCAGCAACGACAGCTTCACGATCGGCTTCCGCGTGATCGCCATCCTTCTGGCCGCCGTCGGCTTGGTGCTCACCCCCGTCTACTTGCTGTCGATGAGCCGGCGCGTGTTCTTCGGCCCCAGGATTCCGGCCCTGGCCGTGGTGGGTGACATGAAACCCCGCGAACTGGTGATCGGCCTGGTGCTGCTGGTGCCCACGCTGGCGATCGGCTTCTGGCCCCGCCTGGCGATCGATCTCTACGGCGCCAGCACCAATGCCCTGGCCGAGAAGCTCAGTGCCCATGCCCAGTTGGCCCTTGGCGGGCTTCCCGTCCTGGGTTGAGCCGCCGCCGGCTGCAGCGCTGGGGTGAAATGGGTTGACAACAACCCCAAGCCCCCCGGCGATGCCCACCACCCTCGAAGCTCCTGTGGCCCTGCTGGCCGGCGAGGGCCTGCCGGATTACGCAGCGATCACGCCCGAGCAGGTCACCGCGCACATGCCCGGCCTGCTCGCTGAGCTCGATCAGCAGCTCAACCACTTGGAAGCAGACCTCACGGCCGCTCTTGAGGCTGGCGCTCCGCTGAGCTGGCAACAGGTGATGGGGCCGCTGCAACGGCTGGGCGAACGCCTGCGCTGGAGCTGGGGGGTGGTGAGCCACCTCAACGGCGTCTGCAACGGGCCGGAGCTGCGCAGCGCCCACGCGGGCCAGCAGGCGGCAGTCGTGGCCTTCGGCAGCCGCGTCGGGCAGAGCCGGGTGCTCTACCGGGCGTTGGAATCCCTGCAAGCCAGCGACAGCCTCGATGGCACCCAGCAGCGCATCCTCGCCGCCGAACGGCGTGACATGGAGCTGCGCGGTGTGGGGCTCGATGGCAACGCCCAGGCCGCCTTCAACGCCACCACCCAGGAGCTGGCCGAACTCTCCACCCGCTTTGGCAACCAGCTGCTCGATGCCACCAACAGCTGGAGCCTGCTGCTCACCGAACCGGCCGAGGTGGAAGGGTTGCCCGAGAGCCTGCGCGGGCAACTGGCCCAGGCGGCACGCCAGGGCGATCACCCCGACGCCAGCAGCGCCGCAGGCCCCTGGTTGCTGGGTCTGGACATGCCGCGCTACGCCCCGTTCCTCAAATACAGCCAGCGCCGTGACCTGCGCGAGCGCCTCTACAAGGCCCATGTGAGCCGGGCCTCCGGCGAGGAGGGCGGCAACGGGCCGTTGATCGAGCGGATTCTCACCCTGCGGCGCGAGCAGGCCCAGCGCCTGGGCTACGCCCATTGGGCCGATGTGAGCCTGGCCGCCAAGATGGCTGGCTCAGTGGAGGAGGTGGAGCAGCTGCTGGAGGATCTGCGCGCCGCCGCCCATCCCGTGGCCGTTCAGGAGCTGGCCGAGCTGCGCGCCTGCGCCACCCGCGCCGGAGCCCCTGAGGCCGAGGCGCTACGCGCCTGGGATGTGAGCTTCTGGGCGGAGGTGCGGCGGCAGGAAGCCTTTGCACTCGACAGCGAGGCGCTACGCCCCTGGTTTCCGCTGCCGCGTGTGCTGGATGGTCTGTTCGGACTTTGCAACCGGCTGTTCGGCATCCGCATCAGTGCCGCCGATGGCACGGCGCCGGTGTGGCATGCCGATGTGCGTTATTTCCGCGTCGATGACGCCGGCAGCGGCGAGCCGATCGCGGCGTTCTTCCTCGACCCCTACAGCCGGCCCGACAGCAAGCGGGGCGGCGCCTGGATGGATGAATGCCTGGTGCGCAGCGTGGCGGAAGACGGCCGGCCGGTGCTGCCGGTGGCCTACCTGGTGTGCAACCAGAGCCCGCCGGTGGGAGAGACCCCCAGCCTGATGACCTTCGAGGAAGTGGAAACCCTCTTCCACGAATTC
>CALFOF010000019.1 GCA_937919075.1 uncultured Cyanobium sp.
CTCCTTTTCTTCTCTCCTTTTCTCCATGCCTGTCTACGAATTCAGCTGCGCTTCCGGCTGTGACAACTACGAGGTCTGGCGCAGCATCGATACCCGCCAGAACGACACGGATTGTCCAGGCTGCGGCAATCCTGGCAACAGAGTGTTCAGCCCGCCGATGACACTGTCAGGAAGCTTCCGCCTCAAGCAGGAAGCCAGTGAGCCCCGCCTGGTGCGCAAGGAAGTGCGCGAAGAATCGGCTAAACCCCGGCTCAGGGAAAGTGCCGCACGCCCCTGGATGGTCACCCGCGGCTGCTGAGCCGCGGGCAACAGATGCCAGGGTTGCAAAACCGGTGACGCAAGCAGCTACGCACGAATCGCTGTGCACAACCGTTGGCTCTAATGGTTGACCCCCGAGAGCTCCAGCTCGTGCCGGCAAGGCTCAAGCTGTTGAACTCCGGTCCATCGGCTTTTAAGCACGGGCTCAGACCGTGAGGAAGGCCTGAACCACATCATCCGAAAGGTTTTCGGTGGGGCCGCTGGACACAATCCCGCCCCGTTGCATGGCGTAGTAGTAGTTGGATTGGCGCACGAAATGAAGGTGCTGCTCCACCAGCAGCACGCTGATGCCGGTTTCTTTCATGATTCGCTTCACTGCCACTTCAATGTCATGAATAATGGAGGGCTGGATGCCTTCAGTGGGTTCATCCAATAGCAGCAGTTTTGGCTTGCCCAGCAGGGCGCGGGCGATGGCCAGCTGTTGCTGTTGTCCGCCGCTGAGGTCACCGCCTTTGCGGGCCAGGAACTTCTCGAGAATTGGAAAGAGATCAAACACGATTGGGTCGATGTGGCGGTTCTTTCCCATTCCGCCTGGGAGTGCTTCCATTCCCAGCAGTAGGTTTTCCTTCACCGTCACCTGCGGAATGATGTCACGCCCCTGGGACACATAGCCGATGCCGGAGCGGGCGCGTTGGTAGGGGGGCTGATCACTGAGGGCCTGATCGTCGTATTGAACGCTGCCGGAGCGTTGCTTGAGCAGACCGATGATCGTTTTGAGAAAGGTGGTTTTGCCCACGCCATTGCGACCGATCAGGCACACCATCTGGCCTTTGGGGATGGAGAGATCCACATTGCGAAGAATGTGGCTTTCGCCGTAGTACACATTGAGATTGGAGACGGAAAGCAGGTTGTCGGTTGTCATGGCAGCTGGGGTTAGGTGGGAAGCAAGTGCTGGAATCTGCTTATTCCTCGGCTGGGCCCAGGTAAACCTCAATCACCCGAGGGTCCTTCTTCACATCCTCCAGCAGGCCTTCAGTGAGCAGTTGCCCCTGATGCAGCACGGTAACGGGGGCATTGAGGTCACGAATGAATTCCATGTCGTGTTCGATCACCACAACGGTGTGATCGCCAGCCAATGACTTGATCAATTCGGCGGTGCGAACCGTTTCTTCGTCGGTGAGCCCGGCCACGGGTTCGTCGAGCAGCAACACCTCCGGTGACTGGGCCACCAGAGAGGCAATCGCCAGCCATTGCTTCTGTCCGTGCGACAGAGAGCCTGCCTGGGTGGTGGCGAAGGGGGTGAGACCCACGTAGTTCATCAAGCGATGCACTTCATCCTTGGCGGTTTTCGGCAGCTTGTCGGTGAGCAGGCTGAAGGGATTCTTGTTCGGTGACGCGGCCAGTTCAAGGTTGCGTAGCACCGTGAGGTTGTCGAAGACCCGAGGTGTCTGGAACTTTCTGCCGATTCCCTGCCTTGAGATCTTCTGCTCCGACAGCCCCACCAGCGATTTGCCTTTAAATGTGACAGTCCCCTTGGTGGGACGCACCTTGCCTGTGATCACATCAAGAAAGGTGGTTTTGCCGGCGCCATTGGGCCCGATGATCGACTTGAGCTCGCCTTTCTGCAACGTGAGCGAAAGATCGGTGAGCGCAAAGAAGCCATCAAAGCTGACGCTGACGTCGTGAAGTACAAGGAGTGGTTCAGACATGATCGTCAGGATGGTTCAGGGGGGCTGTGGACAGCGGGCTTGGCAAGGGGCTTGGCTGCGGACTTGTCAATTGCAAGAGGGAGTTGAGGAAGGCTGATGGGATGGCGCCGGAGGGAGCAGTGAGTTCGCTGCCCTACCCCAGGCCCTCGCTGCCAGCTGTGCGCCGGCCTCCCGCTCAGGCAGAGGAATCGGTGGGGGCTGGGCTCTTCATCTCCATACCTGGGCCTTCCTGATCGATCTGCGGATAGGTGCGGGCCTTGGGAGCGATGCCGAAGGCAGCCAGCAAGGAGCGCAGGCCCCCTTTGGACACCCAGCCATAGATGCCATCGGGCATCAGCACCACGACGAAAACGAACAGCGCCCCTTGCACGAACAGCCAGAACTCCGGCAAGGCTTCGCTGACCAAGCTGCGCAGATAGTTCACCAGCACGGCACCGATGATCGGGCCCACCAGCGTGCCGCGGCCACCCACAGCCACCCAGATCACCATCTCAATCGAGAAGGAGATCGACATGAACTGCGGGGAGACGATGCCACTCTGCACCGTGTAAAGAGCCCCTGAGATGCCGCACAGGGCACCAGCAACGAGGAAAACTATCGTTTTAAATGGAACTGGATTAAAGCCGGCAAAGCGGAATCGCTGTTCATCATCTCGGATGGCAATCAGGGCATCGCCAAAACGTCCGGAGGTGAAATAGCGGCAGATCAGAAATGTGACTGGAATCAGAATCACCGTGAGGCGGTAGAGCCAGATCTGCATATCGCTGGATCCCACTTGCAGGCCGAACAGCTCAGTGGTGCTGGTTTTGAGGCCGTTCGTGCCGTTGATCAACTTCTGCTGGCCATTGAAGAAGTGAAAGAAGACCATCAACGCCGCTTGGGTGATGATCGAGAAGTACACCCCCTTGATCCTGTTCCTGAAAATCAGATAGCCCACCAGCCCGGCCACGATTGCTGGGAGCACCCAGATGGCAATCAGGGTGAAAGCGGGCGACCAGAACGGCTGCCAGAAGAATGGCAACTGACCAACACCATAGTTTTCAAAGAATTTGGGGATGCCATTGCCGCCGGCCTCACTCGGGGTGTTAAGCGTGAGGTACATCGCAACCCCGTAGCCTCCAAGGGCGAAAAAGATGCCTTGGCCAAGACTCAACAGGCCCGTGTAGCCCCAGATCAGATCGATCGCCAGGGCGGTGATGGCCAGGGAGAAATAACGGCCAAACAGGTTGATGCGGAAATCACTGAGGAACGTTGGAAGGATGAACAGCGCGAAGGCCAGTAGAATCCAGGGAATGAGTCGCTTTAGAAGTTTCATGGCTTGGGCCTCAGTGGAGAGGTGGCAGATGGAAGGAGCTTTGTTGTTGGCTGTGGTGTATCAAGCATCCACCGATCTCCCCTTCTGAGGGAACATGCCGTTGGGCCGGAATTGCAGGAAGGCAATGATAAAGATGAACACAAGCACCAACGACATGCTTGTGGTGGCGAAGAATTCCACCACGCTTTTCGCGGCCGGGGGCATGCCCGGGAACGCAGTCAACAGCGATCCCGAGCCCACCACCGACTGAATGATGCCGAGGATCAGAGAAGCGAACACCGTGCCCAGCAGGTTGCCCACGCCCCCCAGCACGATCACCATGAAGCAGGAAACGATGTAGGCCGCGCCAAGGTTTGGCCCCACTGAACCCAGCAGCGTGATGGCACAGCCCGCCACTCCGGCCAGGCCTGAGCCGAGGCCGAAGGTGATGCTGTCCACGCTGTCGGTGGGAATTCCCAGGCAATTGCTCATCTGCCTGTTCTGAGTAACCGCCCGGATGCGAAGCCCCCACACGCTCTTGGTGAGGAACCACATCACGAACAGCAGCAGCACGGCCGACAGCAGAATGATGAAGATCCTCAGACCAGGAAGTTGAATGCCGCCGATCACTCCCCAGCTGCCCTGCAGCCATTTGGGTGCTGTCACGTCGATGTTGCGGGGGCCGAACCAGGGGCTGGCGATGGCCCGCATCGAGGAGAAGGAATTCACCACCACCAGGCCAATGCCCACAGCGGCGGTCCACATCACGCCGTTGAGATAGGGGAAGGCAGGGCGATCGCCGATCTTTTTGCTAAGAAACTGACCACCGAAGAAGCCGATCGCCAACGCTGCGGCGATGCCGATCACCATGGAGGTGGAGATGCTTCGAATCAACTGGATCAGGATCAGGCTCACCCCCCAGGTAGCCAGCAACGTTTCCAGTGGTCTTCCGTAGAGCTTGCGGATCAGCGTTCGCTCCAGCACCACTCCGAAGATGGCGGTGACAAAGAAGGCGACCACCAGTGCCACGGGGAAGTAGAGCTCAAACACCAAACCGCCCATCGGGCGAAACAGGTTCTGGACCACGAAGGTGATGTAGGCACCCAGCATCATGAATTCCCCATGAGCAAGGTTGATGACTCCCATCAGGCCAAACACGATGGCCAGGCCTGTGGCGGTGAGCAACAGAACCGAGCCGATGCTTAAGCCATCAAGAATCTGCGAGAAGAAAAGTTCCACTGGGGGGCTGTTCCGTGCGAGTGGGATTAACCTTGGATGAATGCGAGCTTCATGGCTGTATCAAGCGATATTGCGAACTGTCTTTGTGCGTGAAGCGCGATCTGCGAGGCGGAGCAGGCCAAGCAACCACCGCCATTCAAACCGCTTCCATGCGCAGCACAAGTTGAGGAATTGTCTGAACAAATGGTAAATCCAGAGAGAACAATCCGTGCTGGTTGATCTCTCTGGTGTGTTGTCTGCAGATCTAGCGAAAATGCCTTTTTGGGAGCTGAAGGCTATGGATCGCGCAATCAAAGATAAAGGCGACAACCCAGCGCCTGAAGCGATCACTCAAGCCAGAATCAATAACTAAAGGTGGGATCACTGGCTTAAAGTGGAACCAATCACTCGAGCTAGGGCTAATTAACCTAGCAAGGATTCATCAACCAATCCAGACATTGGAAAGGAAGAGTGGCTTCCGAAGAAGCCACCCAGGCGATCACATCTTGAACTTGCCGGCATCCGGCCGGTCCTGCGTCCAGTCGCAGGTGTAACCCTTGGTTTCAGGAACGAACTGGTTCCAGGGAATCGGTGGGATGGCCGTCTGGCTGTCGGAGAGAATTTTGAACTGTCCGTCGGGAAGAGCTTCGCCGATCATCACACGCTCGGAGGTGTGGTGGTTCGGGAACATCTTGATCTCACCTTGAGGGGCATCAAAGGTGATGCCGATCATGGTTTTGCGAACCGCATCGAGATCTTCGAAGGTGTCTGCCTTCTCAACAGCGTTCTTCCACAGATACACCATGTTGTAGGCCGACTCCGCGGGGTCGCCCACCACACGGTCAGCCCCGTAGGCCGCTTGGAAGTCGGCAACGAATTTCTTCGATGCCGGCGTATCCAGGCTCATGAAGTAGTTCCACGCGGCGTAGGTGCCGGCAGTGAACTCAGGGCCGATCTGACGAATTTCCTCTTCCGCGATCGAGAAGGACATGATCGGGTACTTCTCGGGATCAATCCCCGCAGCCTTGAATTGCTTGAACAGAGCGACGTTGGAGTCACCGTTCAAGGTGTTGATGATAATGCCACCATTAGGGAACACTTCCTTGATCTTGGCGATGATCGGCGCCACTTCCGTATTGCCAAGGGGGATGTAATCCTCGCCGACGGTTTCGCCGCCCAGCGCCTTCATCTGCTCCTTGATGATGGTGTTGGCCGTGCGGGGGTAGACGTAGTCAGAGCCGACCAGGTAGACCTTCTTGCCCAACTTTTCACCATACTCCTTCATCAGCCAATCAACCGCAGGTTCGGCCTGCTGGTTGGGAACGGCACCGGTGTAGAAGATGTTGCGGGAGCACTCCTGACCCTCATATTGGATGGGGTAGAAGAGCATGTGGTTTTTGGACTCATACACCGGCAGCATGGCTTTGCGGCTGGCTGAGGTCCAGCCGCCGAACACCACCGCCACGTTGTCGGAGTCGATCAGCTTCTGAGACTTCTCCGCGAAGGTGGGCCAGTCAGAAGCACCGTCTTCATTGACGGAAACGATCTTGTAGGATTTGCCGCCAACTTTGACGCCGCCAGCATCATTGATTTCCTTGATGGCCATTTCTTCGACTTCTTTCAGAGTCGTTTCAGAAATGGCCATCGTGCCACTCAAAGAGTGAAGAATGCCAACCTTCACTTCGCCATCGAAAGAACCAGCGCTATCACCACCGCCACCGCCCCCGCAGGCGACGAGGGATACCGTGATCGCAGTTGCAGCAAGACCGGCAACCAGCCGCCTCGAGAAATACGGAACCATTGGGCCTGTTCAAGGTGAAGAAATTGCCGCAGTGCTGACGGCATTGCAGAACATACGGAGCCGCTCCTGTTGCTCCTGTCTCCAAAGGCACAGAAATGAGCGATGGCGTTGTGCTGAGGGCCGCTTTGGAGCTTCCCGCACACAGCATTGTTCAGCTGTGTGTTTAAACCCTGTTTCGCCTTTGGCACCGCTCGCTGAGCTCGCGCGGTGCCCGCACAGCGGGTAGCGGGTCTCTGGATTGGTGTCGTTCAGCGAGGGATGGCCGGAGGAGGCAGCTGTCGACACAGAAATTGCTCCACGGCATCGAGGCCTTCGCCGCTGCGCAGATTCGTGAAGCACCAGGGGCGATCCCCACGCATGCGGCGAGTGTCTGCTGCCATCACCTCCAGGCTTGCTCCCACCATCGGCGCCAGGTCGATTTTGTTGATCACCAGCAGATCGGAGCGGGTGATGCCCGGCCCCCCTTTTCTGGGGATCTTGTCGCCGGCGGCCACATCGATCACGTAGACGCAGAGATCCACCAGCTCAGGGCTGAAGCTGGCCGCCAGATTGTCGCCACCGCTTTCCACCAGCACCAGGTCGAGATTCGGAAACTTCTCCTCCAGATCTTCCACCGCAGCTCTGTTGATGGAGCAGTCTTCGCGGATGGCGGTGTGAGGGCAGCCGCCGGTTTCCACCCCCCGGATCCGCTCTGGCTCCAGTGCTCCGGCGCGGGTCAGAAACTGGGCGTCTTCCTGGGTGTAGATGTCGTTGGTGACCACCGCCAGCTGCAGCCGGTTCCGCAGCCGCCGGCACAGGGCTTCCACCAGTGCCGTCTTGCCCGAGCCCACCGGTCCGGCCACGCCGACACGCAGTTTGCTCATGGAGATGCGTCCACAGGATCCGCGCAATCTTGCCACCGGTGCCCGGCCCAGCCACCGCTCAACTTCTGAACAGGCGTGAATAGAGCTCGGTGTGCCCCAGCTGGGCCAGGCCAGCGCCCACACCACTGCTCCACAGCGTGCGGGGGTCGGTCTGTTCCAGCGCTGCGGCCCGCTGGGCCAGCAACGGTGCCAGGCGCAGCTGCAGCACCTGGCCCTGGGTGGGCCCGATCGGCACCAGCCGCACGGCAGCGCTGATCTGGCTGGCCATCCAGGCATAGAGATACGCCTCCACCAGGTCGGTGCTGGCAACGCCGAGGCAGTGGCCGGCCCAGGCCCATGCCGCCGGCCAGGCCAGGCCCAGCGGTGGCTCCACGCTGGCTGCCGGGCCTGGGCCTGGGCTGCCCGGCAGCCGCCAGCCCAGTTCACCCAGCAGCTGGGTGAGCGAACGGCCCATCTGGCGCTGCTGGGCGCGCACCTCCGGCGCTTCCCGCAGGGCCAGCAGCCAGCCGTCGAGATCGAGGACGGCGCTCCATTGCGCCGCCGCCATGGCCTGCAGCAGCGGCGCCAGGGCCGCGGCCTCCATGCACAGCGCCCCCCGCTGCAGTTCCGCCGTCAGCCAGCTGTGCAGTGCCTCCGCGGAGCTGATCCGGCCCTGCTGCACCAGCACTTCCAAGCCCTCTGAATAGCTGAACGCCCCCACCGGCAATGCCGGACTCACCAGCTGGAACAGCAGCAGGCGGGCCGGTGCCATGCTGCCCGGGGCCGGGGCTGGGGCCGGCGGCTCAGTGCGCATGCCCGCCCTTGCCGGCGTAAGCGCCCGGTTCCGGTAGGAACGGCGCTTCGAGGTGGTCCACCGTCAGCCCGCGGTGGTGCAGCAACTCCTCCAGCACCGGATCTTCCAGCAGGCGCAGCTCGCCGGGGCGCAGCTCCAGGGCCACATGGCGGTTGCCGAGGTGATAGGCGGCTTGCAGCAGCTGGAGGGAGTCGGCGCTGCGACCCCGCAGCAACGGCTCCGGGGCCGCTTCCACCTGCACCACCACGGCGCCGTCGTCGCTGCTGCTCAACCACTCTCCAGGTTCGAGCGCTTCACCGCGCGGCAGCTGCAGCAGCAGATCCTGGCCGCAGGCACTGCGGCGATGGCCGCGCAGCCCCTCACGCTGCTGGGCACTGAGCCGCAGCCGCAGGCTGGCGGGGGCGTCGGGCGGGGCGCTCAGGCGCCGGTCGAGGACGATCATGGGCCCCACCATCGCCACGGGCAGGGGCGAAAAATGTGGCGACCGCTACCTGGCAGCCGCCGCTTCGCTCGCAGCATCATCCTCTCGCCTCTTCCCGTTCTGGCCCACGTCATCGTTGCGGATCCGCCCTCACCCATCAGCTGTAGCAGCGGCTGGCGCGGAGAGGCCAGTCTTCGCTTTGCGCTCTCGCCCTCGGCGCCGTCGCTCACCATCCATCAGGGAGGGGCCACCTCGCCGCTGAAGATCCAGCGCGCCTTCGGGTGCGCCGATGGCCGCTGTGAGTTGCCGTTGCTGCACACCGCTGGCGGCCTGGTGGGCGGCGATCAGCTGGCGATCGACACCCGGTTGGGGGCCGGCAGCCGGGCGCTGGTCACCAGCGTGGCGGCGCAGAAGGTCTATGGCTCGATCGGCCGCTCCCGCCGGGCGCCTGAGGGCCAGTGGGCGCGGCAGCTGCTGGCGTTCCGCCTGGAGGACGGCGCCGATCTCGAATGGCTGCCCCAGGAGCTGGTGCTCTACGCCGGCGCGCTCTACGAGCAGGACAGCCGAGTGGAGCTGGCGGCTGGAGCCAGCTGGCTGGGCGCCGAGGTGGTGCGGCTCGGCCGCAGCGCCGACGGGGAATCCCTCGGTGCCGGCCGCTGGCGTTCGTCGCTGGCGATCCGGCGCGAGGGCCGCTGGAGCGTGGTGGATCGCCTGGAGCTGGGCGGCGAGAGCCTCGATCACGCCCACGGGCTGGGCGGCGCTCCGGTGTTCGGCAGCCTCGTGTGGGCGGCGCCGGCGCCAGTGAGCGAAGAGCTGCTGCTGCGCTGCCGCGACGACCGGCAGGGTCTGGTGGGGGAGATGGCCTGCGGGCGCCTCGATCAGGGGCTGGTGGCCCGCTACCGCGGCCCTTCCACCCAGGCGGCCCGCTACTGGTTCACGCGCCTCTGGGCGCGCATTCGCGCCGAGCGGGGGCTGGCGCCGCCCCAGCTGCCGCGGGTGTGGCCATTCCAGGAATCGCCGTTCGGCTGAACCAGCGGCATCAGGGCGTTGAGGCGCCGGGCTCTGGCTCTCCGGCGCCGGTTTCCAGCTCCAGGCCGGCGCGGCTGAGGTTCCAGCGATGGATGGACACCGCCAGGGCTGTGCGGGCCAGCTGCAGATCCCGCTGGGTGATCAGCACCTCCAGGATCGGGCTGATGCCGGCGCGGTAGCGCAGCTCGGCATCGCGAACCGCCAACTCACCGGCACGGGCTGCGGCAGCGGCGGCGGTGATCTGCGCGGCGGTGGCGCGGTGGGTCTGCCACCAGGTTTCCACGTTCTGGATGATCGCCTGCTCAGCGCTGGCGATGGCGATCTGCTGCTGCTCCACCTGCCGCTGCGCCACGGCGGTGGCAGCCCGGGCGCTGCCGCCGTCGAACAGGGGCTGGCGCAGGCTGATCAGGGCGCCCCAGTCATAGAAGCTGCCCGACTGGCTGGCGCCGGCGCTCTGCTGCGGCAAGGTGATGCTGGGGCCGGCGGAAAGCCCCACAGTGGTGGTGGTGGAGAGCACCGGCAGGTTGATCCGGTTGGCATTGATGCCGCCCCCGAGCATCAGCCCCACCGACGGCAGCCGCGCGGCCCTGGCCAGCTGCACCTGGGCCAGCTGGGCCTGCCGCTGCTGCTCCAGTGCGGCGAGGCTGGGGCGATCTTGCAGCGAGCGGCGGATCGTGCCGAGCAGGTCCTGTCCCCAGGCAGGTCCGGGCTGCAGGCGATCCGTGGCGGCTACGGCCCGATCCGCAGGCAGAGCCAGCAGCCGCGCCAGTCCGCTGCGGCTGATTTCCACCTGGGCTTCGGCCTCGGCCAGGCCACGCCGGTCGTTCTCGAACAATGCCTCGGCCTGGGCGCTGTCGCTGCGGCTGGCCAGGCCGCGGGCCCGGATAGCGTTCACGTCCTTGCGCAGCCGCGTGGACACGTCCAGCGAGCGCTGCCACACCGGGATCAATGCATCGGCGAGCTGCAGATTGAGGTAGCCGGTGGTGATGGCGAAACGGCTGATCCGCTGCTGCTCCAGCTGCTGCGACTGGGATGCCGCCAGGCCGGCTTTGGCAGCATCCCTGAGCGGGCCACGGCGGAAGTCGATCAGCGGATAGGTGAGAGCCAGACCGAGATTGCCGAAGGCGTTCTGCACCACCGCATACCCCTGGCTGCCCAGGTTGAGGTTGAGGTCGCCGATCGTGGAGACATTGCTGATGAAGTTGATGTCGGTGCCCACCTGGGCGTAGGTGCCCAGGCCCAGCAGATCCAGCTTCGGCAGAAAGGAGCTGCCCGCCAGAGCCACGAGCGAACGGTTCTGCTCGATGGCCACCGCGGCGCTCCGCAGCGGCAGGGAACGCTCCAGCCCCAGGGCCAGCGCCTGCTCGAGGCTGAGGCGCAGTACGGCCGGAGGCGCGCCGGCCGTCGTAGCCGTGGCTGGCATGGCCACTGTCGTCGTGAGCAGCGGCCAGGCAATGGCCCACCCGGCGATCTGGCCTCGGCAGCTACGGCCAACCAATCGACACCACCGGACCTGGCGCGTACCCTACGTGCTCCTTTTGCTGGCGCCCCTTCGGGCCTGTGGCGAATGCCCGAAGCGCCGGCCCCCATCACCTCGGCGCCAGCGCCGCTGTTGCCCCGCCTGCTGCCGATCGCGGCCGTGAGTGCCCTGGCGCTGGCCTGGGCCTTCTCCCCCGGTGTGCCTGTGCTGGTGCATGGCGGCGCCCTGCTGATGGAGCCGGACAGCCGTGCCGGCGTCTATGCCCGCTCTGCCGGCCAGATCCAGCGCGTGGCGGTGGAGGTGGGCGCGCCGTTGCGTCAGGGCCAGTTGCTGGCCACGATCAACCGGGTCGATCAGGCGGCACCGGGGGGCGGCTGGGTGGCGGCCAACCCTGAGGCGATCCGGCGCCAGAACCAGGCGATCGATCTCCAGCAGCAGGCGATGCGCAGCCAGATCGATACCCTGCGCACCAGCAATCAGCCGATCGGCCAGCAGCTCGCCGCCCTCGAGTCGTTGCGGCGCGACGAGGTGATTCCGCGCTACAGCCCGCTCTGGGTCGGAGCCCAGGACCTCTACCTGCGCAACCGAAGCCAGATCCGTGCCCTGGAAGGTCAGATCGCCCAGCTGGAGGCCGGTCGTGCCGAACTGCAGGCCCAGCGGGTCGGCCAGCAAGTGTTCACCCCTCGCGCCGGCACCCTGTTGTCGCTGCTGGTGGCCCCGGGGCAGGCGGTGGCTCCGGGCCAGCGGATCGCCGTTGTCGGTGCTCCTGCGCAGGCCGTATCCCGCCACCGCACCGCCATCACCCTGTTCACCGAGGCCGATGCCAGCCGCCTGCGCCCCGGCGCCAGGGTCCAGGTGGAACCGCAGCTACAGAGCCGTGACCGTTACGGCGGCACTGCGCAGCGCTACGGCGCGCTGACGGGCCGGATCCGTTCGTTGTCGCCGATCTCCCTGGATGCGGAAGCGCTCACCCACGTGCTGGGCGACAACGATCTGGCGGCCAGCCTGGCGGCCCGCAGCCGTCAGGAGGCCTTCGGGGAAGGTGGCGATCCGCTTGCCACCCTGGGCAACAAGGTCACCGCGCCGGTGATGCTGGTGCTGGTGGATCTGGAGCCGGCCGCCACCCCCAGCGGCCTGCGCTGGAGTGGCGGCAACGGCCCTGACCTGGAGCTTGAGAACGGAACGCCGGCCCTGGCACGCGTCGAGTTGGAGCGGCGTCCGCTGGTCAGTTTCGTGCTGCCGTTTCTGCGCTGGCTGGGGGGAACGGAACGATGAGCGGCCCCCGCCTTGAGCCCGCTGCTGCTCCACCGGCTCGTCGCCGCCTGCTGCGACGAGCCCTTGTGCCCTGGCTGGCCCCCTGGGCGGCCCCGGCCCCTTGGCTGGCCCTGCTGTTGCTGGCGCTGGCCGCCGCCAGCAGTCCGCCCCGGCTGTGGTTCTGGGTGGCTCTGCTGGTGGTGGTGCTGTTGCTGGGCTGGATCCAGGCTCTCGGCGGCCGGCCCCGGTGACCGGCGCCGCCGCCCCGCTGCCCTGGCGGGGCCTGCGTGCCGCCCTGGTGATTGCCCAGTCCAGTGGTTTCACCGCGGCGCTGGCGGCTGGCGTGGGCCTCGACAGCGGCGCGGCTGCCTACGGGGTGATCGTGGCGGCGCTGGTGGTGCGCCCGGATTTCAGCCGCTGGCCCCTGCCCGTGTACCCAGTGCTGGTGGGGCTGAGCGGCCTTTCGATGGCGATCGGGCTGCTGATCGGTGAGGCTTTCGCCGGAGCGCCGGAGGTGTTCGTGTTCGGTCTGGTGGCCGCGCTCATGCAGGGGCTGATGCTGCTGTTGCCCGGCGCGTTGCGGCCGCTCGGCAACGTGCTCGCTATCACCGGCGTGCTGCCGCTGCTGAGCGCCACCAGCAGCTGGCTGAGCCTGGGCAACGAACTGGCCGCGATCGCGCTCGGGCTCGTGGTCGGCAGCGTCGTGCAGGTGGTGTGGAGTCCGGCGGCGCACTCGGCGCCAGCCAAGGAGCCTGAGCCGGCCAGTGCCGATCCGCCGCCAGCCGCGCGCCTGGCGGCGGGTCTTGCCTCGCCGTTCTTCTGGCGCAAGCTCGTGGTGGCCGTACTGGCGCTGCCGATCGGCGAAGGGCTCGGTGCCGTCGCCCCCAAATACCTCTATTTCGGTGTGGTGCTGCTGCTAAACGACAGCCTCGGCGCCACCCTGGCCCGGGTGCGCGATCGCATGGTTGGCGTCAGCCTCGGCGTGCTGATGCCGCTGCTGGTGTTTGACAGCTTCGGTCTCAGCCCGGTCAGCACTGCTGTGGTGATGGGCGGAACCGCGGCGCTGGTGGTAGCGCTGCAGGGAGAGGCCTACCTGCGTACCGCGCTGATCTCCAGCGGCGTGGCCTTTGTCGGCTACGGACCGCTGGTGGCCTGGTACATCCCCCACCGCTGGCTGGACTACCTGCTGGGCTCCGCCTTGGCCGTGGCGGCGGGTCTGCTGTTCCGGCCCACCTCCGCACTGCAGCAATACCGCGACCTGCTGCGCCGGAGCCCGGTTTCGCAGGACGCTGCCCGGCGGCTGTATCCGGCGGCGCTGGAGGAGGCCCGCTGGACGGGACAGGTGCCTCCCGCCTTGCCGCCCTTGCCGGGGCCGCCTGCGCAGGCAAGGCCGGTCGGGCCGTGACCCCCACCGCGGCCGCCGCCGCGAACGTTCCTGCTGAACCTGCTCCAGCCCCGCGCCGCTGCGAGAGTGTGACTGGCAATCGCGTCCCCCATGCATCTCACCCCCCAGGAGAAGGACAAGCTCCTGATCGTCACCGCGGCCCTGCTGGTGGAACGGCGCCTGGGTCGCGGTCTCAAGCTCAACCATCCCGAAGCCGTGGCCTGGCTCAGCTTTCAGGTGCTGGAAGGCGCCCGTGATGGCAAGAGCGTGGCCGCCCTGATGGAGGAGGGCAGCACCTGGCTCCGGCGTGACCAGGTGATGGAAGGCGTTCCCGAACTGATCCCCGAGGTGCAGATGGAAGCCACCTTCCCCGACGGCACCAAGCTGGTCACCCTCCACGACCCGATCCGCTGATCCCCCTGATCGCTGCGCCTGCATGTCTCCTCTCATCCCTGGCGAACTGCTGCCGGAGCCCGGCAGCCACGAACTCAATGCCGGCCGGCCCGTCACCACGCTCAACGTGGCCAACCGCGGCGACCGCCCGGTTCAGGTGGGTTCCCACTTCCACTTCTATGAAGCCAACGACGCGCTGGTGTTCGACCGCGACAGCGCCCGCGGCCAGCGGCTCGACATCCCGGCCGGCACGGCGATCCGCTTCGAGCCCGGCGATCAGCGCGAGGTGCAGCTGATCCCCCTGGCTGGCGCCCGCCGGGTGTTCGGCTTCAACGGCCTGGTCAACGGCCCGCTCGAGTGAAGCGGCGCCACCAGCGCGCCCTGCCACCACGCTGCCACTGCCCTGCGACGGCCACCCCGGCCACCACCAACCACCCGTCCTCCTCGACTCTCCTCAGCCATGCCTTATCGGATGGATCGGCGGGCCTACGCCGAAACCTATGGCCCCACCACCGGCGACCGGCTGCGGCTGGCCGACACCGAGCTGTTCCTGGAAGTGGAGAGGGATTTCACCACCTACGGCGAAGAGGTGAAGTTCGGCGGCGGCAAGGTGATCCGCGACGGCATGGGTCAGGCCCAGACCTCCCGGGCCGAAGGTGCGGTGGACACGGTGATCACCAATGCCTTGATCCTTGATTGGTGGGGAATCGTCAAGGCGGATGTGGGCCTGCGCGACGGCCGCATCTGCGCGATCGGCAAGGCGGGCAACCCCGACATCACCGACGGGGTGACGATTGTGGTGGGCCCCGGCACCGAGGCGATCGCCGGAGAGGGACACATCCTCACCGCCGGTGCCATCGACACCCACATCCATTTCATCTGCCCGCAGCAGATCGAAACCGCCATCGCCAGTGGTGTCACCACCCTGCTGGGGGGCGGCACCGGCCCGGCCACCGGCACCAATGCCACCACCTGCACCCCCGGCGCCTTCCACCTGGCCCGCATGCTGCAGGCGGCCGAGGGGCTGCCGGTGAACCTGGGCTTCTACGGCAAGGGCAACGCCAGCACGCCCGAAGCGATCGAGGAGCAGATCCGGGCCGGTGCTTGCGGCCTCAAGCTCCACGAAGACTGGGGCACCACCCCGGCGGCGATCGATTGCTGCCTCACCGTGGCCGACAACTACGACGTGCAGGTGTGCCTCCACTCCGACACGCTCAATGAGGCGGGGTTCGTGGAGGACACGATCCGCGCCATCGGTGGCCGCACCATTCACACCTTCCACACTGAAGGGGCCGGCGGCGGCCATGCCCCCGACATCATCCGGATCTGCGGCGAGGCCAATGTGCTGCCCAGCTCCACCAACCCCACCCGTCCCTACACCCGCAACACGCTCGAGGAGCACCTCGACATGCTGATGGTGTGCCAC
>CALFOF010000020.1 GCA_937919075.1 uncultured Cyanobium sp.
GGGCGCGTGCTCTGGCCACCGAGGTCGAGCAGGTCGGCGCCCGCTGCCACCATGCGCCTGGCCTGGCGCAGCGCCGCTTTGGGCGTTGGATAACGCCCGCCGTCGCTGAAGGAATCGGGGGTGAGGTTGAGCACCCCCATCACATACGTGCGCGCTCCCCAGGCCAGGGGCGGCGCCGAGGACGTTGCCATGGCTGTGTTCACCGCCGCCAGAAGCCCAGCCACTCATCGTCGCGCGGCTCCCCGTTGCGACCGTTGGCGGAACCCACTGCCGCTTCCCAGCAGGCCATGGTGAAGCCCGCCTGCTCGAACTGCCGGGCCAGGGTGCTGGCCTCAGCGCCGTAGGGCGGCCCGCCCGGGCGCGGATGGCACCAGAACAGACCCAGCAGCCAGCCCCCGGGGGACAGCAGCTCCCGCACCGTGGTGAGGTACGCGCTCCGCTGGGCAGGATCAATGGCGCAGAAGCAGGTGTGCTCCAGCACCCCTTGAACGCTGCCGGCCGTGAGCCCTGCGGCACCGAGCGCCACAGGATCGAACAGGTCGGCCTGCAGCCATTGGAGCCCTGGACCGCTGCCGTGCAACCGCTGGGCCTCCGCCAGCGCCTCTGCGCTGAAGTCAAGGCCGAGCGCAGCAAAGCCGGCGGCGGCCAGCAGGGCCGCCTCATGGCCGCGCCCGCAGCCGGGCACCAGCACCCGCCCTGGAGGCTCAGGCGCCATTGGGTGGTGCTGCAGAAATGCCTGTAGGGGGGGTGCTGGCTGGCCCAGCTCCCACGCATCGCTTCCCTCCCGGTAGCGATGGTCCCAGGCGCTGGCGCCTTGCAGCGGCTCAGGCGTGTTCATGGCTCGGATTGCTCCAGCACGGCATCGATCCGATCGGCGAGCTGCAGGCAGCGATCCATCTCTTCCCACAACAACTCACGGCGCACGGCATCCACCGCATAGGAGCGATGGTGCAGGTCGCGGCCCTGGTAGCGGAGAGCATCACGGATCCGCTGCCATTCATCAGGAAGCAAGGAGCAAGGGAGGGTGTGCATGGCTTCAAGCATCATGCTTCTGGTTGTAGGAGGGGCAGCGGTCTACAGGTGAGTTCTGTGTAGCGAACCTGCGCGGATGCCGTTGAGGTTGTGAGCCCCACCGCTGTGGGTTGCTCTGTGGCATGAGTATTTCTGCCTGCGCGCTTCACATGTCGTGACGTGCATCATGAAGCTTGATGTCGGCTCTCCTTGGCGGTCGCAACAGTCCCTGCATCGCCGTAGGGTCGTGCTGGGAGCAGAACGTTTCGTCTTAGCCATTGTCCAGATGTTGGCGTTCCTCTCTCGCCATGTCCGCCGCAAACATGTTCTGTTCCCATGGCAGGGTTGAATGGTTGGGTGGCCCGCGGAGGGAAATGGCGCTTAGGAGCTTGTCCTTGCATTATGGCCTCCGGAAAGAATCTTTCCCACCGGAGAATTTCAAGAGGCATGGCCACGTTGTGGCAAGCGGTTAGAGAGAGGCTATCCAGCCACAACACGCTGGATGGCAGGCGGTAGGTCTTTTTTCTCATCCACGCCAGCTGGCGTGAATCCCCAGGAGTTCACAACATGACCGAAGCACGCGCGGCCAATCTCACCGTTGGCGAACTTGAAGCAAATTATCATCTCTACTGCAAGGCGCTCCGCATTCTGGTACGGGAGGGTAAATCCCTCGTCAAGATTCAGCGAACTGTCTGCTGGGATCGGCTCGAAACCATCTTTCACTGCTACCCCTCCCGCTATAAATCGCCCGATTACCTCTACGTGTTGCTGAAGCGGGAGTATGGCGATCTCCCGAATGCAGGCCCGCTGGGTGCCACCGGCTCAGCTGCTCCCAGCACCTAAAGGGGTCGCTAGCAGCAGCGTCGCTTTTGCCTGTTGAGCTGCTGGAGGTCAGAGGGTTGCGGGACGGCCTGCAGCGCCAAGTGCCAAATGATTGGAACTCCCCGAATGCCCTCGGGGAGATGGCTCACATCTGTTCGGGTTGAAACTCGTACTTAGATCGTCACCGGTACGCGGTACTGGGCGATGCGGGCGAAGCTGATCGGATCGAGCGAGGCGCCTCCCACCAGCACGCCGTCGATGTCGCTCTGGGCCATCAGCTGGTCGATGTTATCGGCCTTTACCGAGCCGCCGTACTGGATCACTACATCTTGGTAGCCCACCCAGCTGCGGATCAGGCCGCAGATGCGGTTGGCCTCAGCGGCATCGCAGGTTTTGCCGGTGCCGATCGCCCAGATCGGTTCGTAGGCCACCACCATGCGGCTCGGATCGAGGTCCTCCAGGCTCTGCTCCACTTGGCGGCGGATCACCCGCTCGGTTTCGCGTGCACTGCGCTGGCTGTCGGTTTCGCCCACACACACGATCGGAATCAGATCGGCCGCCTGGGCACTGAGGGCCCGGCGATTGATCTGCTCATCGCTCTCGGAGTGGTATTTGCGGGGCTCGCTGTGGCCCACGATCGCGTAGGACACACCGTGTTCCTTGAGCATGTCCGCCGAGATGGAGCCTGTGTAGGCGCCGCCGTTGTCCCAATGGACGTTCTGGCTGGAGAGCTTGATGTCGGTCCCTGCCAGGGCTTCGCTCAGCGCGGCGATGGCGGTGAAGGGCGGCGCCAGCACCACCACGCGATCGTCGGGTAGATCGGCCATCTGTGGCACAAAGCTCCCGGCGTAGGCCCGCGCCTCTGCGCAGGTCATGTGCATTTTCCAGTTGCCTGCAATCACCGCCTTGCGCACCGCCTTCTCTCGCTGAGGTGCCCAACAACCTAGGCCGAAGGCGGTACCTCCATCTCGATGCCCTGCCACTCGACCCGGTCGCCCGCCTGCAGCTGCCGGCCGCGGCGCAGCTCGATGGTGCCGTTCACCCGCACCTCGCCGTTCTGCACCTTCAACTTGGCCTCACCGCCGGTGGCCATCACGCCCTGCCATTTGAGGAATTGGTCAAGCCGCACCCAAGGAGGCGCCGAAAGGGCGCTGATAAGGTTCGCCGATGCTCGCACCCCCACCGGCCGGTTTTCGCGGGCTGCTGCCGCTGCTCGGGCCCCATCGCCGCAATCTGATCGCCGGCGGGGTCTGCATGGTGATCTTCGTGGCCTGCTGGCCCCTGCTCGCCTGGTTGGCCGGCCAGCTGATTCCTGCCATCGGCGCCGGTGATTTCCCAGCGGTGTTACGGGCGATCGGCCTGGCCCTGCTGGTGTTTCTGGTGCAGAAGCTGGCCCAGTTCGGCCAGGACACCCTGCTGGCCTCCCCCGCCCTGCAGGTGGGCCAGGCGCTGCGCAGCCAGCTGTTTGCCCGCCTGCAACGCCTGGAGTTCGCCTCCCTGGAGAAACTCTCTGCCGGCGATCTCACCTACCGCCTCACCGAAGACGCCGACCGGGTGGCCGAGGTGATCTACAAGACAATTCAGGACACCACCCCCAGCCTGCTCCAGCTGATCGTGGTGTTCGGCTACATGGTCTTCCTCGATTGGAAGCTGTCGCTGGCCACCCTGCTGCTGGCGCCCCTGGTGGCTGTGCTGGTGAGTGCCTTCGGGGCGCGGGTGATGGGGGCGGCTGAACGCAGCCAGAAGCAGGTGAGTGAACTGGCGGGCCTGCTGGGGGAAGCGATCGGCGGCTTGCCGCTGGTGCGTGCCTTTGCCGCCGAGGCCTGGTTGCAGCAGCGCTTTGAGCAGGAGATCGATCTGCACCGCCGTGCCCGCTACCGCACCATGCGCTTGTTGGCGCTGCAGCATCCGGTGGTTGGCTTCATCGAAGCGGCCGGCATCCTCTCGGTGCTGCTGATCGGCGCCTCGCGGATTCAGGCGGGCGGCCTCACCAGCCAGGGATTCAGCAGCTATGTGGCGGCTCTTTTGATGCTGATCGATCCGATCTCCCACCTCACCACCAACTTCAACGAATTCCAGCAGGGTCAGGCCTCGCTGCGGCGGTTGCGGGCAATTGAGGCCGAGCCGGTGGAGGCCCCCG
>CALFOF010000021.1 GCA_937919075.1 uncultured Cyanobium sp.
GCACCGACGTTCATCTGCCAGGCCTGCGGAGCCCAGACCCGCCAGTTCTTTGGCCGCTGCCACGGCTGCGGGGGCTGGAACACCCTGGTGGAGCAGAGCGGCCCTGCCGCGGATGGCCGCCGCCGCCGCGCCGCCCCTGAGGCCCCTGCCGTCCGTGCCGGTGCTGGCGAGCAGCCGGCCTTGGCACCAGGACGTCCCCGGCGCTCGGAATCCATCCTGACGTCGGTGGAGCGGCCGCTCCAGCGGTTGGCCAGCGGCTTCGCTGAGTTCGATCGGGTGCTGGGCGGCGGGCTGGTGCCGGGGGCGCTGGTGCTGGTGGGGGGCGATCCCGGCATCGGGAAATCCACCCTGTTGCTGCAGAGCGCCCAGGCACTGGCCGCCACTAACTCGGTGCTTTATGTGAGCGCCGAGGAATCGGCGCAGCAGGTGCGGCTGCGCTGGAGCCGGCTCGCCCCGCCAGGTGGGGCTGGGCCGGCGGGCGCTGGGCTGCAGCTGCTGGCAGAAACCGATCTCGAACTGGTGCTGCAGGAGCTTGAGGCGCTGCGGCCGGCGGTGGCGATCATCGACAGCATCCAGGCCCTGCACGACGATCAGCTCAGCAGTGCGCCCGGCTCGGTCGCCCAGGTGCGTGAGTGCGCCGGCGCCCTGCAACGCCTGGCCAAGCGCCAGGACACCGCCCTGCTGCTGGTGGGTCACGTCACCAAGGAGGGAATGCTGGCCGGGCCCAAGGTGCTCGAACACCTTGTCGATGCGGTGCTCACCTTCGAGGGCGACCGCTTCGCCAGCCACCGGCTGCTGCGGGCGGTGAAGAACCGCTTCGGCGCCACCCACGAGCTGGGCCTGTTTGAGATGCGCGACCGCGGGCTGGCGGAAGTCACCAATCCCAGCGAGTTGTTCCTCGGCCATGACGGACCCGCCGCCGGCACGGCCACGATCGTGGCCTGCGAAGGCACCCGCTCACTGGTGGTGGAGCTGCAGGCGCTGGTGAGCACCACCAGCTACGCCAGCCCGCGCCGCACGGCCACCGGCATCGGCATCAACCGGCTGCACCAGATCCTGGCGGTGCTCGAAAAGCACATGGGGTTGCCGCTCTCACGCTTCGATTGCTACCTGGCGGTGGCCGGTGGCCTCGACGTGGAGGAGCCGGCGGCCGATCTGGGCGTGGCCGCGGCGGTGGTGGCCAGCTACCGCGATCTCACCCTGCCGGCCGGCACGGTGCTGGTGGGGGAGCTGGGGCTGGGGGGGCAGCTGCGGCCGGTGGGTCAGCTGGAGCTGCGCCTCCAGGAGGCGGCGCGGCTGGGGTTCCGCCGGGCGGTGGTGCCGCGGGGCAGTGGCCTCGGGGGGATTGCAGCCGGGCTTGATCTGCAGCTGTTGGAGGCCGGCACCGTGGCGGAGGCCCTGGTGGCCGGGCTGGGGTTTGACCCTGCTGCCGACTGACCCCTGCTGCCGAGTGAACCTGTCCAGCTGGCCCCGGCGGGTTCAGAAGTAGACGTCGACGTTGCCGCGTCCGCTGGTTTTGAGCCAGTTCTGGGCTTCGATGTAGTTGTTCGGTGCCATGCGAATCGCCTTGGTCCAGTGGTCAGCGGCGCGGGAGAAGCAGCGGTCTGACTCATCGGTGTCGCCCCGTTCTTCCGCCAGGGAGCCGAGATGGTGGTGAATCACCGCGATGTTGTTGAGGGCCTGCGGCATGTGCTGGTTGAGATCCAGCGCCTGCTCGTAGAACTCCAGCGCCTTCTGGTGATCGCCGTTGCTGGCGAACACCAGCGCCATGTTGTAAAGGATGAAGGCCTTGTCGTTGGGGTCGTCCTCCAGCTTCAGCGCTTCTTCATAGTTTTCCAGCGCTTCGGCATATTCCCCGTCGCCCTGGGCGCTCATGCCGTCGCGGTAGTACGCGAAGGCTTCCTTTGCCCGCCGGTTGGTGGGAATCACCTTGAGGATCAGGTCTGCCATGACCGTGAAGCTCTTGTCGATGAAGTTGTCGTTGCGTTGGCTGCGGGGCACGGGAGCCGTCTGAATTTTGTGGCCCCATCCTGACGCCTGCGCGGCGAGGCGGCTTCTGCCAGAGGCCATCCCTAGCCTGAAACCCATCTGCCGATGCCCGTGGTTCAGGTTTCCCCCAGCCCCGTCGCCACGCCCCTTCCGGTTCCCCCGCCGCCTCAGGCCCTGGTGCCGGTGCTGCTTGAGGTGGATGGCATGAAGTGCGGGGGCTGCGTGCGTGCCGTGGAGAAACGCCTGCTGGCCGTGCCTGGTGTGCACCAGGCAAGCGTGAACCTGCTCACCCACACCGCCTGGGTGGGGCTGGCCGCTCCCGTGGAGGCTGCGCAGCCGAGCCTCCACGCCCAGGTGGCGGCCCTGCTGGCCAGCCTGGAGGGCCTCGGCTTTGCGGCGCGCCTGCGGGATCAGTCGTTGCCGGCGCCGACGGCGGCCGAGCTGGCCCAGCGCCACCGCTGGTGGTTGGAGTGGCGCCAGCTGATCGTGGCGCTGGCGCTGCTGGTGGTGTCGGTGCTGGGCCATCTTGCGGAGGCGGGCAGCCTGCCGGCACCGCTGCTGGCCTCCCCACTCGGGGCCTTGCTGGCGGCGCTCTGGTTCCACGCCCTTGTGGCCACCCTGGCCCTGGCCCTCCCGGGCCGTTTGATCCTGGTGCGCGGCGCCCTGAGCGCCTGGCACCGCATGCCCAGCATGGACACATTGGTGGGCCTGGGCATGGGCAGTGCCTACCTGGCCAGTCTGGCGGCCCTGCTCTGGCCGGCGGCGGGCTGGCCTTGCTTTTTCAACGAGCCGGTGATGCTGCTCGGCTTCGTGCTGCTGGGCCGTTTCCTGGAAGAACGGGCCCGTTTCCGCACCGGTCGGGCGCTGGAGCAACTGGCACAACTCCAACCCGAAACAGCGTTGCTGCTGGTGGGTGAAGGCCCCCCCCGCGAGGTGCGGGTGGGGGGGCTGCGGCCTGCCGATCGGTTGCAGCTGCTGCCAGGCGATCGGGTGCCGGTGGATGGGGTGGTGCTGGAGGGTTGCTCGGCGGTGGATGTGTCGAGCCTCACCGGCGAACCCCTGCCGCTGGAGGCCCGCCCGGGCAGTGAGCTGGCCGCCGGCATGCTCAACCTGCAGGCGCCGCTGGTGCTGGAGGTGACCCGGGCCGGCGCGGAAACGGCCCTGGCCCGGATCATTGCGCTGGTGGAGCAGGCCCAGGCCCGCAAGGCGCCGATTCAGCGCCTGGTCGACCGAGTGGCCGGCCGTTTCACTGTGCTGGTGTTGGTGCTGGCCCTGGCCACCTTCCTGTTCTGGTGGCTGTGGGGCACCCGCCTCTGGCCAGACGTGCTGACGGTGGCCCCGCAGCTAGGCCACGGGGCTGCGGCGGCTCATGCTCTGGGCGAGCACGGCCTCCATGAGCAGGGCCATGGGATCGCGGGAGCCGCCGTCGAGACCCCGTTCGGCCTGGCCCTGCAGCTGGCGATTTCGGTGCTGGTGGTGGCCTGCCCCTGTGCCCTGGGCCTGGCCACCCCCACGGCGATCACCGTCGGCTCAGGCCTGGCGGCTCGCGCAGGTGTGTTGTTCCGGGGCGGCGATGCGATCGAGACCGCCGCGCGCCTGCAAGCGGTGCTGTTCGACAAGACCGGCACGCTCACCCTCGGTCGCCCATTGGTGGTGGCGATCGCACTGTCCCCCAGCGATCCCGCCCACCAGCTGGCGGGCGAGGCGGTCGATGCCGACGCCCTGATCAAGGTGGCGGCCAGCCTGGAGCAGCAGACCCGCCACCCGCTGGCCCATGCCCTGCTGCAGGAGGCGGAACGCCGCCAGCTGGCCCTCTGGCCGGTACGCTCCTGCGCCACCTTCGCCGGAGCCGGTGTGGAAGGCGAACTGGAGGGGGTGAGCGGCCCCTGCCAGGTGGGCCGCCTCGACTGGCTGGAGCAGCGGGGGGTGGGCCTCGACGGCCCCCTCCGTCAGCGGCTCAGCGCGCTGGAAGCCGACGGCGCCTCGGTGCTGGCGGTGGCGGTTGGCGGCCGCTTGCTCGGCCTGGTGGCGGTGCACGACCAGCCGCGGAGCGATGCGGCCGCCACCGTGCAGGAGCTGGCGGCCATGGGGCTGAACCTCGGCGTACTCAGCGGCGACCGGCAGCCAGCCGTGCAACGGCTGGGCGAGCGGCTGGGCCTGCCGGACGGGGCCCTTGCCTGGGAGCTGCGCCCTGAGCAGAAGCTCGACCACATCGTGCGTTGGCAGCAGCAGGGGCCGGTGGCGATGGTGGGCGATGGCATCAACGATGCGCCCGCTCTGGCGGCGGCCGATCTCGGCATCGCTGTGGGCACCGGCACCCAGATCGCCCAAGACACCGCCGATCTGGTGATCCTCGGCGACCGGTTGTCCTCGCTGGTGCTGGCGCTGCAGCTGGCGCGGCGCACCCTGGCCAAGGTGCGCCAGAACCTCTTCTGGGCCTTCGGCTACAACCTTGTGGTGCTGCCGATCGCCGCAGGCGCCCTGCTGCCAGGCTTCGGTGTGTTGCTCTCCCCGCCGCTGGCGGCACTGCTGATGGCGATGAGCTCGATCACCGTGGTGGTGAACGCGCTGCTGCTGCATGGTCCGGCCTGACCCCGATCGCCCCAGGGGGCGCTTCCTGGTGCTGGAGGGCATCGATGGCTGTGGCAAGACCACCCAGCTCGCGCGCCTGCAGGCCTGGCTGCCCACCAGCGGCCTGCTGGCGCCGGGGGCGGAGCTGGTGCTGTGCCGTGAGCCGGGGGGGACACCGCTGGGCCAGGCGCTGCGACAGTTGCTGCTGCACCCGCCGGAGGCGGCCAGCCCCTGTCCCACGGCGGAACTGCTGCTCTACGCGGCCGATCGCGCCCAGCATGTGGAGACCCGCATCGCGCCCGCTCTGGCGGCGGGCCACTGGGTGATCAGCGACCGCTTCGCCGGCTCCACGGCCGCCTACCAGGGCTATGGCCGTGGCCTGGATCTGGCCCTGATCGGCGAGCTGGAGGCCATCGCCACCGCCGGCCTGACGGCTGACCTCACGCTCTGGCTGGATCTGCCCCTGCCGCTCTCGCTGGAGCGCCGCGGGCACCGGCCTGCCGATCGGATCGAGGCGGCTGGACTGCCGTTCCTGGAGCGGGTGGCCGGCGGTTTCGCCCAGCTGGCGGCGCAGCGGGGCTGGGCCCGGGTGGAGGCTGCCGCTGCGCCTGAGCGGGTGGCGGCAGCGATTGCGGCGCTGCTGCAGAGCCGCTTCGCTGCTGCCGGTGGCGGCGATGGCTGATCTCTTCGGCGACCTGATCGGCCAGCCCCAGGCCGTGGCCCTGCTCACTGCTTCCCTGCAGCGGCAGCGGCTGGCACCGGCCTACCTGTTCAGTGGGCCGGACGGAGTGGGGCGGCGCCTGGCGGCTCTGCGCTTCCTCGAGGGCATCCTGGCCGGCCTTGCTGGATCGGCCCCGCTGCGGCGCCGGCTGGAGGAGGGCAACCACCCTGACCTGCTCTGGGTGGAGCCCACCTACCAGCACCAGGGCCAGCTGATTCCCCGCTCAGAGGCGATCGCGCAGGGGGTGGCGAAGCGCTCGCTGCCCCAGCTGCGCCTGGAGCAGGTGCGGGCGATCAGCCGCTTCCTGGCCCGCCGGCCGTTGGAGGGTGAGCACTGCCTGGTGGTGATTGAGGCGGTGGAAATGATGGCGGAGGGGGCGGCCAATGCCTTGCTCAAAACCCTTGAAGAGCCTGGCAACGGGCTGCTCGTGCTGCTGACCAGTGCGCCGGAGCGCCTGCTGAGCACGATTCGCTCCCGCTGTCAGCAGATCGTGTTCGGCCGGCTGGATCCGGCCTCCCTGCAGGCGGTGCTGCACCGCCAGGCGGATCTCCAACCCGTGGCTGATGGGCCAGAGGCCGCTGGCCTGATCGCGCTGGCGGCCGGCTCGCCGGGTGCCTTGTTGCATCACCGGGAGCAATGGCAGCTCCTGCCGCCGGGGCTGGCGGAGCGGCTGCTGGAGCGGCCGGGCCAACCGCTGGAGGCGCTGACCCTGGCCCGCGAGCTCACCGAAACACTGGATCTCGATCTTCAGTTGTGGTTGCTGGATTGGTGGCAGCTGCAGAGCTGGCGCCGCGATCTCTGCGCGCCCGATCAGCAGCGCATTGAGCAGCTCAGGCGCCAGTTGCAGGGCGCTGTGCAACCGCGTCTGGCCTGGGAGGTGGCACTGCTGGAACTGGCGCCTCAGCATTGAATGACGCCGGCAGGATCAGGCGGATTCGAGCGAGCGCACCGGCTCCCGCGCGTGCTGCCGGAGTTCCTGCACCAACCGCTCCTGCTGTTCCAGCTGGGGCCCGGTGGGCAGTTCCAGGCAATAACCGGCTCCATAGACCGTTTTGATGAAGCGGGGTTTGCGAGGCTCGGGCTCCAGCTTGGTGCGCAGGTGGCGCACATGCACCCGGATGGTCTCGATGTCGTCGTCGGGCTCGTAGCCCCACACTTCCTTGAGGATGAGTGAGGGAGCCACGGTCTGACCGTGGCGTTGCAGCAGGCAGTGAAGCAGTTCAAACTCCAGGTGGGTGAGCCGCACGGCTTCATCGAACCAGATGGCCTCGAACCGCTCCGGTACCAGGGTGAGCGGCCCGAAGTTGAGAATCTCGTTGTGTTTGCCGGCGAGCGGGGCGCGATCGATGCGCCGCAGCAGCGCTTTCACCCGCACGAGCAGTTCTTCGAGATCGAAGGGCTTGGTGAGGTAGTCGTCGGCGCCGGAGTTGAAGCCGCTCACTTTGTCTTTGGTGCCGCCAAGCGCCGTGATCATCATGATCGGAATGCCGGCGGTGCGTTCATCGCGGCGCAGGCGCTGGCAGAGGGTGAGGCCATCCACCTTCGGCAGCATCAGGTCGAGCAGGATCAGATCAGGATGGGCCTGCAGCGCCAAGGCTTGCCCCTTGATGCCGTCTTCGGCGCATTCCACCTGGAAACCGCCGTGCATCAAATGGCCGGCCACCAGCTCACGCATGTCCCTGTCGTCTTCGATCAGCAGGATGCAGGGCTTCATGGGCGGCGCGGGTGACAGCGGCAATCCGTTGGATTCGAAGAGGCCGTATGAGCAGCTTGTGGAAGAAGTATGGGACACGATCCCAGCAACCGCGCCATCGGGCGGCGAACCACCTGGAGGCCGCTGCGGAGAGGCAATCAGAAACTCCCCGGGCAGGATTCGAACCTGCGACCAATCGGTTAACAGCCGACCGCTCTACCGCTGAGCTACCGAGGATGGCAACCCCTCGAACCTACCCCTCGGCCGCGCCGCCAGGCAAGGGGGAGACCCTGCTGCGCAGGCGCTGGCACAGCGCCGGCCCGTCTTGCCAGCTGCCCATGCGGCCGCTTTCCATCAGCACAGCCCCATCGCAGCGTTCGAGTTCCTCGAGCCGGTGGGTGATCCAGAGGGCGGTCAGGGGTTCCTGCTGGTGGCAGAGGCGATGGATCAGCTCCAGCACCTCCGTCTGGCTGACCGGATCGAGCAGGGCGGTGGGCTCGTCGAGCAGCAGCAGGTCGGCGCCGCTGGCGAGGGCACCGGCGATTGCCAGCCGCTGCTTCTGGCCGCCGCTGAGGGTGTGGATCGGGCGCCCTTCAAGGCCGCTCAGGCCCACCTGGGCCAGGGCTTCGGCCACCCGCCGCCGGCGCTGCTCGCGGCTGAGCCCTTCCGCCAGGGAGAGCTGGAGATCGGTGCCGCAGCTGGGCAGCAGCAGCTGGTGGTCGGGGTTCTGAAACACCAGGGCCGGCGTGCGCTGACGGTGAATCCGCCCCCGCTGCGGATCGAGCAGCCCGGCGATCAGCCGCAGCAGGGTGCTTTTGCCGCTGCCGTTGCCGCCCACGAGCATCCACAGCCCGGGGCTGGGCACCTCGAGGTTGATGTGGTCAAGGGCGAGGCTGCCGTTGGGCCAGCGAAACCCCAGACCCTCCACCACCAGGGGAGGATCCAAGGCGGAGAAACCGGTGCTGATGTGGGCTGGTGGCGAGCTAGTCAACTGTCAACGCTGAAGCCAGGACGTTTGGTGCCGGTGCCACCAGCGGCCGACCGCTCGTAGAGCTGAACGGCCACCAGTTCACTGCTGAGCAGGCTGACCCGTTT
>CALFOF010000022.1 GCA_937919075.1 uncultured Cyanobium sp.
AGCGGGCCCGGGCCGCCGGCGCCGGCGCACTGGCCGACCAGGCCGAAGCCAGGCTGCGGCAGCTGATGGGCCTGGGCCGCGACCGCTGGCAGGCCCTCAGCAGCCTCGGCGATGAGTTCCGCCGCCTGGAAGCCGACCTGGCGGCCCTGCAGCGGGAGATGCAGCATGCGGCTGCGCAAGCGGCCCCGGGCGAACGCGGGCCGAGCCCGGCCGGAGCGGGCCAAGGCAGCCAGGGAGCGGCGACTGCAGCGGAAGCGACGGCGGCGTCCGCCCGCCCGCAGCCGCTCGATCCGATCGAGCTGGAAGCCGCTTGGTCGGCGTTCGAGGCGCAACAGGAGCTGGAGGAGCTGCGGCGCCGCCACGGCTCCCCACCGGGCTGAGCCGGCCGTTATGGGGTTCCTGCTCTCCAAGCTGCTGCCGCTGCTGCTCTACCCGCTGGGGCTGGCCATCGGCCTGCAGGCGATCGCCCTGGCGGGGCGCCACCGCCGCTGGAGCCCCTGGCTGAGTGGCAGCAGCCTGGCCTTGCTCTGGATCAGTGCCCTGCCGTTCACGGCCCGGCAGCTGGTCTGGGGCCTGGAGGAGCGCAGCGCTGCCCTTACCCCCAGCCCACTTCCCACCGCTGACGCCGTGATCGTGCTGGGCGGCGGCCTGCACCCCCAGCTGCCGCCCCGCACCAGCGTGGAGGTGAACGAAGCGGGGGACCGCCTGCTCACCGGGATACGCCTGCTGCGGGCCGGCAAGGTGCCGCTGCTGCTGCTGAGCGGCGGCCGGGTGACCTTCCAAAGCGACAACCCGGCGCCGGCGGAGGCGGAATCGGCGCGGCGGCTGGCTTTGGAGCTCGGCGTGCCCGAGGCGCGCCTGCTGCTCAGCGATCAGGCCCGCACCACCGCGGAAGAGGCCCTGGCGCTGCGCGCGATCGGCCAGGCCCGGGGCTGGCGTTCCGTGCTGCTGGTCACCAGCGCCATGCACATGCCCCGCTCGCTGGCCACATTTCAGCGCCGCTCAGGGCTCCAGGTGGTGCCGGTGGCCTGCGATTATCTGCTGCCGGCCCGCAGCGCCACCGGCCGCCCCACCGCCGCCTCGCTGCTGATTGAGTTGCTGCCAGAAGCCGGCGCGCTGCAGCTCACCACCCAGGCGATCAAGGAGCACCTGGGGCTGCTGGTCTACCGCCTGCGGGGCTGGAGTTGATGGCCGTCGGCGGGAGCTCCGGCCATAAGAAATCCGGCTATCCAGGAACAGGATCGCGCCATAGAGAATCCGGCCGTACGGGAGCCTGGCGGGCGACCGCTACTTCTTGGGCGCGGGTGGCACCAGGCTGACCCCTTCCGGCGGCGGCGTGGGATCGGGATCGGCGATCAGCATGTGCTGCAGCACGATCTCAGGGCGTTCACTGTCGCGCCAGCGAATCCTGTAGGCCGGCATCTTGGTGCCACGGCTGGTGGTCTGCTCCACCGGCTCCATCACCCAGCCGCGACGGGAGCGGCCCTGAGGGTTGCGCTTGACCACCGCATCTGCGTGCTTGAAGCGGAATCCAACGCGCTCACCGCTCATGGGCCAAGGTCAGTGCCAACGTGACCTCATTATCCACTTTGGCCATCAAGCTCAGCTGGACCCGGCCTCCGGACGCAGGAGCGGGAAGGCAATCACATCACGGATGCTGGGGCTGTCGGTGAGCAACATGGCCAGCCGGTCGATGCCGATGCCCAGCCCGCCGGTGGGTGGCATGCCCACCTCAAGGGCCTGGAGGAAATCCTCATCCACCCCCTGCGCCTCCAGGTCGCCGGCCAGGCGCCGCTCCTGCTGCGCCTCCAGGCGCCGGCGCTGATCGAGGGGATCGATCAGTTCACTGAAGGCGTTGGCGGTTTCGCGGCCCACAATAAATAGCTCGAAGCGCTCCACCAAGCCAGGCTTGCTGCGATGGGTGCGCGCCAACGGTGAGATCTCCACCGGGTAATCGAGCACGAAGGTGGGCTGAATCAAGCTGGCTTCCACCCGCTGCTCGAAGGCTTGGTTGAGCAGACGGCCCACGCTGTCAGCGGCGGCAGGCACCTCCAGCCCGGCGGCCTCCATAGCGGCGGCGGCCGCGTCACGGCTGGCGAAGCCATTGAAATCCAGCCCGGTGGCCTGCTCCACCAGCTCGTGCATGGTGGCCCGGCGCCAAGGGGGCATGAGCTCAATCGCCACGCCCTGATACGTGAGGGCGGTGGTGCCGCACACCTGCTCGGTGACGGCGGCGATCATCTGCTCGGTGAGCACCATCATGTCGGTGTAATCGGCATAGGCCTGATACACCTCCACCGAGGTGAATTCGGGGTTGTGGCGTGTGCTGATGCCTTCGTTGCGGAAGATGCGGCCCAGCTCGTACACCCGCTCGAAGCCCCCCACCACCAGCCGCTTGAGATGCAGTTCGGTAGCGATGCGCAGGAACAGCGGCAGATCGAGAGCGTTGTGGTGGGTGCAGAAGGGGCGGGCATCGGCGCCACCGGCCTCCACATTCAGCACCGGCGTTTCGATCTCAAGGAAGTCGCGGGCATCGAGCCAGCGGCGGATGCCGCTCACCAGGCGGGCGCGGCGGCGGAAGGTTTCGCGGGTGTGGGGCGAAACGATCAGGTCGAGATAGCGCTGGCGGTAGCGCTTCTCCACATCCGCCAGACCGTGCCATTTATCGGGCAGGGGCTGCAGCGATTTGCAGAGCATGTTCCAGGCATTCACCTTCACCGACAGCTCGCCGCGGTCGGTACGGCGCAGCGTGCCGTACACACCGATCAGATCGCCGGCATCCACCAGCGTGGTGATCTGGGCGAAGGCCTCGGGCTGCTCGGGCAGCGCCGCCAGCAGGTGGGCCTTCTCGATGAACAGCTGAATCGGGCCGCTTTCATCCACCAAGGTGAAGAAGGCCAGCTTGCCCATCACCCGGCGGGTCATCACCCGGCCGGCCACGGCCACAGCTACCGGTCGCTCCTCACCGTTGGGCAGGTCGGCATGCTCCTGCTGCAGGGCGGCGGTGCGGTGGCTGGGCTCGAAGCGCAGGGCGTAGGGACCCTGACCGAGGGCCGCCAGGGCCTGGCCCTTCTCGTAGCGGGCCTGCTCCAGGCGGTTGACGGGATGCTCCGGCAAAGCGACGAACAGGGGACGGGAGCGACCATCCTGCAGGAGCGCAGGCGGAGGAGAAGGGGCGACAGCCGTGACCCGGCAGCGCTTGCGGCTGGCGGCTCTAAGCCGTGACGGCGACCAGAGGATCGATCATGCGTTGCGAGGCGTAGCCGGTGCCGCGCACGGTGAGGATCAGCTCGGGGTTGCGGGGGTCGGGTTCGAGCTTGCCGCGCAGGCGGGCCACATACACATCCACGACACGCAGATCAGCGGCGCGGCGCGGCGGGTAGCCCCACAGCTGCTCAAGGATCTCAGCGCGGGGCACCACCCGGCCGGGCTCGCGGAACAACAGCTCCAGCAGGCTGAATTCGGTGTAGGTGAGGCCGATGCGCTCACCGGCGCGGGTGACCTGGCGGCGGTTGGTGTCCACCACCAGGTCACCGAGGCGCATCACACCCTGACCGGCGGGGATGTCGCGCGGTTCGCTGGTGGCTGAGCCACGCCCCACCCGCCGCAGGATCGTGGAGATGCGGGTTTCGAGCTCCTTGGGGCTGAACGGCTTGGGCAGGTAGTCGTCGGCGCCAAGATCAAGGCCGGCCACCCGCTCGGCGATCGCATCGAGGGCCGAGAGGAAGATGATCGGCACGCAGGATTCAGCGCGCAGGCGCCGGCACACCGCGAAGCCATCCAGCTTCGGCAGCATCACGTCGAGCACGACGAGATCGGGCTGCTCCTGGTGGAACAGGGTGAGGGCTTCCTCGCCATCCTCGGCGCAGAGGACGCGGTAGCCCGCCAGCTGCAGGCGCATCACCAGCACGCGGCGCACCGCAGCTTCGTCGTCCACGACGAGCAGGGTGGCCTTTGGTGTTGTCCGCGTGTCCTGAACCACCGCCTCCGCCTTGGCTTGCCGAGGCTGCGTGTCCAGTGGCATCACAGGAACAGTCGTGAAGAAATATCACCCTACCTGTCAGCTTGTAGGCATGGAGAGCAGAAGGGACACGCGAGGGAGTAGTGGCGCCAAGACTTAATGATTTTTCAATAGTTGCAGCGGCAACGGCAACGGCACCACCACGCCGCAAGGCGAGCCGCCGGCTCAGGGCCAGCGGCCTTCTGCGTAGAGGTTCCATTCCCGCTCCGCCGCCAGCACGGCCGCATCGCTGCTGATCTGGCCGAGCATGGCGCGCTGCAGCTGGCGGTAGATGATCGCCTGCAGCCGCTTCACGCCGGGGTTGGCGGGCACCAGCACCCGCGCCCGCCCCAGCGTTTCGGCCGATTGCAGGCGGGCCGCATGCACCAGTGCCTGCTGGGGATCGGCAGGGATGTCCCGCCGCAGCTGCTGCTCAATCGTGGTCAGCGCCTGCCGGGCCGAGGGGAGCACCCGCGCCTGCTCAGCGAAGCGCGCCTGGTTGGTGGCATTGGTGAGGAACAGGGCAAAGCTCACCGCTTCCTTCGGCATAGCGCTCTGGCGCGGCACCGCCAGGTTCATGACCGCCACGTTGGCGGTGCCATCGAGGCCCGTGAGCGGCGGATGGGGTTCGGTGACGGCGGCGATCCCCGGCGCGTTGGTCTGGATGCTGCGCAGGAACTCAGCGCCGCTGGCCAGCATCGCCAGCTCGCCGCCCTGATAGAGCTCGATGGCGCGCCGGTAACCCTGGCTCACCACTTCTCGCGGCAGCAGACCGCGGCGGTAGAGATCGGTCCAGAAGGCGAAGGCCCGGCGGCCGGCCGGGCTGTTGAAGGCCGCCCGCTGGCGGTCGTCGGTGAGTGTGACACCCATCTGCACCATCGACTCCAGCAGCTCGGCGGAGTCGTCTGGCACCACCGTGACGAACAGCGCGTGGCGGCCCGTGCGCCGCTTCACCGCTTCCGCGAAGGCCGGCACCTCCTCCCAGCGGCGCGGTGGGTCGGTGTATCCGGCCCGCTGCAGCAGGTCACGGTTGGCGAGCGTGATGCGCGCGGTGAGGTACCAGGGGATCGCGAATTGCCCCTCCGCGTTGCGGCTGGCCGCCCAGATGCGCTGCAGGTAGACCTCCGAGGCTCCGGGCGGCAGCAGCGGATCGAGGTCGAGCAGCCCCCCCTTGCTGGCCAGATTGGCGGCGAACAGCGGATTGAGGTTCACCACATCGGGAGCGGTGCGCGCGAACACCGCGGCCAGCAGCTTGCGCTCCACCGATCCCCAGGGGATGTCGGTCCAACGCACAGTGGTGCCGGGATTCTCCTTCTCCCAGGCGGCGATCACCTCGGTGAGATAGGCGTCGAACTTGGGCGAGAGGTCGAGTGTCCACACGTTTAACTGGCGCCCCTGGCTGCGCGGACCGCCACAGCCCGCCAGCACCAGGGTCAGCAGCGTGAGCACGGCACGCCGGCGCCAGCGCCCCCGGATCCCGTCGGTCAGACCCCGCATCGCTTCAGCCCCTCGATGGTGCGTTTTGCTGCCGCCAGAGCAGCAGCAACAGCGAACAGATCATCGGTGCCAGCAGACCGGTGAGCAGGGTCTGGGTGAGCAGGGTGCGCAGGCTGCCGGCCAACGGCAGCTGGGGGGGCAGGCCGAGCCGCTGCAGGATCAAGGTGAGCCCCAGTAAAAAGGTACCGATCAAAGCCAGCAGCCCGAGGCTGAAGCTGCGTTCGAGCGGCGGACCCTTGCGCCCCAGGCGCCCCCACCACCAGCCGAGCAGCACCAACGCCGGAATCTGGGTGGCGCCATCGAGCGTGAGGGCGTCGAGCAGCAGCCCCAACCCCAGCCCGGCCAGGGCACCGGAGACGGGCCCATCGCTGATCGCCCAGGGCAGCAGCCACAGCACGGCCCAGCTGGGCGGTGCCCCCGAGAGCCGCAACAGCGCGGGCGCGGCCAGCGTGAGCCAGGGCACGAGCAGGGCGCTGGCGACAAACAAAGGGTGGCGGTGCAGCTTGCCCAACATTCAGGGCGCCGCCTGCCGGGGCTGCACCAGCACCTGCACCCAGTCGATCGCTTCCACCGGCGCACTGAGCTGCACCATGGCCGTGGGCGCCGGCACGGCCTTGTCATCCACCGACTGGATCACGCCGACGCTCATCCCCGGTGGCACCAGCGTGCTGGCCGGCGAGGTGACCACCACATCCCCCGGACGCACCTGCGGATCCTTCACCAGAAAACGCAGCTCGGGCCGGCTGCCGTTCACGCCGGTGAGCAGGCCCATGCTCTGGGTGCGCCCCACCCACACGCCGATGCGGCTGGAGGAATCGGTGAGCAGGGCCACCCGCGCGGTGGTGGGGGTGACGCTGGCCACCCGGCCCACCAGACCGCCCGGACCCACCACCGCATCGCCGAGGCGGATGCCCTGAAGCTCACCGGCGCCCAGCACCAACTGCTTCCACCAGCCCTCGGGTTCGCGCGAGATCACCGTCGCCGTGACCTCCTGGGGATTGGCCCGTTGCAGGCCCAGCAGGGTGCGTAGGCGCTGGTTGTCCTGCTCTAAATGGGCCAGGCGGCTGCGCTGGTCAAGCTGCTGCGCCGACTGCAACCACTCGCGCTGGGCAGTACCGGGCCAGAACGGACGGCTGAGCAGCGCGTAGGCATCAGTGAGCATCGCCCCCTTGCTGAGACGGACACCCACCAGCGCCAGCAGCAGCAGCCACCAGGGCCAGGCCTGGATCACCCGTTGCAGCGAGGGGACGCGGGGCAGGCGCCCGAACGGCATGGATTTCAGGAGGACAGACGGGAGAAGTCAGGCGTGTCGAGCACGCGCTCCAGGCGCTTGTAATCCTCGAGCACCTGGCCGCAGCCGCTCACCACACACAAGAGGGGATCCTGGGCCACGTGGGTGAGGATCCCGGTTTCGTGGCTGATCAGCTCGCTGATGCCGCGCACCAGGGCGCCGCCGCCGGCGAGCATGATGCCGCGATCGACGATGTCGGCGGCGAGTTCGGGCGGGGTGCGCTCGAGCGTGCGCTTCACCGCCTCCACGATCACGTTGAGCGGTTCGGCCATCGCTTCACGGATGTCACCGGAGCGCACGTTGATGGTGCGCGGCAGGCCGGAGAGCAGGTGCAGCCCGCGCACGTCCATCGAGGTTTCGTCGTGGGCGTCGTCGGGGAAGGCGGAGCCGATGCGGATCTTGATGTCTTCGGCGGTGCGCTCGCCCACCACCAGGTTGTGCACCTTCTTGAGGT
>CALFOF010000023.1 GCA_937919075.1 uncultured Cyanobium sp.
AGGCCGCGCGGCAGAAATGCGGGATGTTGAACCAGGAACCGCCGCGCAGCAGCTTCCAGCCACGCTGACCGCTCTCGCGGTGCACCAGATCCCGATCCTCCTCTCGCCAGGGCTCGCCACTGTCTGGATGGCCTTGCCCCACAGGGTTGGGGTGCCAGGCGTCTTCACACCACTCGTAAAGCTGGCCGTGCAGATCCACCAGGCCCCAGCGATTCACCAGCCCGCTGCTGCCATTCACCCACGGCTGCTTCGGCTTGCTTCCGTTGCGGCTCCGACCAAAGGGATAGGCCGTAGCGTCGTACTGCGCCCAGCTGCCATCGAGGGCGTCGCCGAAATGAAAGGGCGTTGCCCCACCCGCCCGGCAGGCGCCCTCCCACTGGTTCTCGCTGGGCAATGCCAGCTGGGGGGCTTCACCGCTGCCGCCCTGCTCGTCCCAATGCTCCAGCAGCCAGCGGTTCAGCCGTGCAAGCCATTCCCGGCTCTGATGCCAGCTCATGCTGTCCACCGCCAGCTCGCTGGGCTGGCCGTAGCGCTCCCACAGCGTTTCGGGGTTGGCCTTGCCGGGGGCGCCATCCAGTTCCCGCTCGATCGGGTCCACCGCCTCCACCACCGCCTGCCACTGGCCCTGGCTGATCGGCTGGCGCACCAGCGCAAACGCCTCCAGCCGCACCGGCCGCAGCGCTTCCACATCCACTCCTTTGCAGCCGTCGCGGTTGTTGGCGAACCAATCCATCACCGCCTGGCGATCGTGCTCCGACGCCGGTGAACCCAGCTGGGCAGGCCCTGCCGGCACCATCACCAGCTCCAGTTGCTCACCCCCGGGCAGGGGCAGCTGCCACACCGGAACCGCCACCACTTCTGTGCGGATGCGCAGGCCATCGCCTTCCTCCAGTGCCGTGAGCGTGAGCATCGGCACCACACGGCCCGGCCCAGAGCCAAACAACGGCAGATCTGCCGAGGTCTCCAGCTGCAGGCCCCGCGAGGCGCCCTGCAACAGCGGCAGGCGGGCATCGTGCTCCGCCCAGCCAGCGGCATCAGACACCAGCAGGTTGAGTGGCTCGCTCCGCAGCCAGCGCTGCAGCTCTTCGGCAATCCGCTCGCGCTGGCTCTGCTCGCTACTGCGCCGGGCCAGCAGCCCCAGGCTCTCCGCGGCCCTGCGTCGCAGCGCCACTGGCGCCTCCAGGTTGGCCAGGCAGGCCCGCAGGGGCTCCTTGACGCCGATCAAGGCGAGCACCAGGGCCGCGTCTTCCCTGTCAGCCAGGGGGTAGGCACTGTTCACCAACAGCTCGCTCAGGGTTGTGGTGCCTTCCTTCTGCACCGCCCGCTGCTCGCTGCCGCCGGCCGCCGCCAGCGCCGCCAGTTGCTCCAAAGCCTGGCGCCGCTGGCGCTCGGGGGCCTTTGGCTTGAGGTCGTCGCTCAGGCGCTTTACGCGCAGGCACTGCAGCTGTTCCTCCTTGCCATCCGCGATCCACTTCACCAATGGTTCCCAGGTGCGCAGCAGCGCCTCGTGGGCGATCTCAATGATTCCGTCGTTCTGCACCAGCAGGCGGTCATCCACCATCCGTTGCACGATCTCCCGGCTGGCGATTGGCAGCTCCGCCAGCGGCGCGGGCCGCTTGGCCTCCCGGCCGTCGCCACTCACGCTCAACAGATGATCCAGGAACGCCTCCCGCAGCGCCAGGCGCACCTCCTCACTGCTGGTCTGCGGGTCCCAGCACTCGATGGCTCGGGTGCTCACAGCTCCTTCCACACCGCCAAGCTCCCCGTAGGCCTTCAGCGTCAACACCTGCCCATCTCTGGCTTTCCACAACTTCTCCAACGTGAACGCCAGCAGGGGCAATGCATCCCGCCCGCCGCTTTCCTGCACCAGTCGCGCCTCCAATCCGGGCTCCAATGTCAGCCTTGAGCGATCCGCCGGCCCCGTGATCAGCTCGCCGAAATCCTCTGGTGCGATCGGCTCCAGCGTGATCGTGCTCGCCATTCCAGTCAGTGCCGGCCAGCGCGTCTGCAGCGGCGCCAGGAAATCCGTCCGCATCGTCGCCAGCACCATCAGCCCTGCCTTGCGAGAACGCAACAGCTGCAGCAGGAACAGCTGAAACGCCTCGCCCTGATCGTCTTGGCCCTCGGCCTTCGGGCCGGCCGTGAGCAGCTCCTCGAACTGGTCGATCACCAACACCACCGATGTCTTGCGGGTGCGCTGCAGATCCTTGAGGCTCCTGAGTGAATCGGAGGCATGGAACACACCCCCGGCCTCCACGACCGCCGCCCCCAGTTCCTGAAAGGGCTCATCCCCCGGCGTGAACGGCGGCAGCACCGTCCAATTCCCATCGCGGTCTCCCTTCAGCCGTGGCACCACCCCCGCCCGCACCAGCGACGACTTGCCATAGCCCGACGCCCCCAGCAGCAGCAGAAAAGCCGGGGGGCGCAGGGCCAGGCCAGCCAGCCGCTCCACCACCGCCTCGATCGCCTTGTCCCGGCCAAAGAACACCGGCGCCTGCTGTTCCTCAAACGCCGGCAGCCCCGGATAGGGAGCCAGAGCGCGATCCCAGTGCAGCAGATCTCGCCAGTTCAGTGCCTGCTGCAGCGTGGTCTGCAACCGCTGTTTCACCTCCGAGAGCTGCTCGGGGCTGGGGTTGGCGGC
>CALFOF010000024.1 GCA_937919075.1 uncultured Cyanobium sp.
CTGGCGGATCCTGGCCTGCCGCCACGGGATCCGCCCATCCATGAGCGGCGCGCCATTCCCACCAGCTGGCTGGAGCTGGAGCTGCGGGAGGGGCGCAACCGGCAGGTGCGCCGCATGACCGCTGCGGTGGGCTGGCCCACCCTGCGGTTGATCCGCACCGCCATCGACCTGATGGACGGCCAACCACCACTGGACTTGACCGACCTGCCGGCCGGCCAGTGGCGCCCAGTGAGCCAGGCTGAGGACGAACGCCTGCAACGGCTGCTCCTGCCTGATTCCGCCCAGCGCGGCGGCTCCGCTCAAGGGCGAGGCGGCCGGGCCGGTGGCGGGAAATCCGGACGCAGCGGCGGTGGCGGATAGGGAGACTTGGCGACCATGCCGCTCAGCCGATCACCTGCTGCAGCTCTCGCACCGTTTGCAGCTGGCCGTAGTAATAGTTCGCCCTGGAGCGCCGATCGGGATCCTCCAGCGCATCAAGGGCATCAAAGCCCAGGCTCTGCCAAAGCTCATGGCCGCAGGCACGGTTCAACTCCTGCACCGATTCCTGCTCCAGGTTGGCGAGACGCCGCTGCAGGTTCTTGATCTGAGCAATCGACATGGGGCGAACAGGGCCAGGGTGTGGAAGGAAAGGTGGGGGGGGAGGCGCAGTAGCTCGCCAGTGGGGTCAAGTTTGAGCTGATGCTGCAGGATCAGCACCTCAGCCAGCCGCCCGCCATAGTACAGATGAACTTGCCCGTGCCGTACCATCCAGCCAAAGCTCGGGCCTGTGCTGCGGCGACCACCGCCGGCCGCCTGGAGCTCAGAACGGCAGCTTCTTCTTGGCGTTCTTGTCGAGGTCGGCCTCCATCTCGCGCAGGCGCCGCAGGATCGTGTCGTAATACTCCTTGAGGTAGTCCTCCAGGTGGGTGGTGGCAGCCGGGTCCAACCCGAAGGCGGCATAGCTGTCCTCCATCGGTGCCTCCAGGCTCTGGCCACCGCCTGTCACGTCGGCGAAGGCCAGCCGTTCGGCCACCTGCACCCCGGGCTCGAAGAACGACGCCAGAGCCTGCATCAACCGGATCAGAAACGGCCGCACGCGGAACACCCGGGCCGAGCGGCCGCTGTAGCGCTCGCACAGCTGGGTGACCTCCCCGGTGTTCCAGGCCTTCGGCCCCACCACCGGGAAGGATTTGCGGATGGTTCCGTCATGGGACAGGGCCGCCAGCGAGAAGCGGGCCACGTCCTGGGTGTTCATGTAAGCGATCGGCGTGGGCGTGCCGCTCACCCACACCGTCTGGCTTTCGAGCACCGGGATGGCGAACTGACCGATCACCCCCTGCATGAAGGCGACGCAGCGCAGGATCGTGTAATCCAGCTGCGACGCCGCCAGCAGTTGTTCGGTGCAGTATTTGATGTCCATCAGCGGCACGTTGCGGTGCTGCTCCGCCTCCAGCAGCGACACGAACACGAAGCGCTTCACGTTCGCCGCTTCGCAGGCCCGCACCAGATTCAGCTTTCCCTGCCAGTCGATCGTGTAGATGCCGGCGCTGTCGGTGGGGCGGGCGGTGGCGGCATCAATCACCGCCTCCTGGCCCTCCAGGGCGTAGGCGAGGCTGTCGGGTTCCAGCAGGTCACCGCGGGTGAGCTCGCAACCCCATTCCTGCAGGAAAGAGGCCTTGCGGGGGGAGCGCACCATGCAACGCACCTGGTGCCCCTGCTCCAGCGCATGCCGAGCGATCTGGCGGCCGAGAGTTCCTGTGGCGCCGACGACCAGAACCTGCATGAACCACCGGCGGATAGGGCGCTGAGCCTAAAGCTGAGGCAGGGGGCGACGCGCCGCAGGCGGCTCAGTCTTTCTGCAGCTTGAGCAGCAGAGCACCGCCGGCCAGGCCCACGGGAATGAGCACCCAGAAGATCGCCGCGATGCCGAAGATTTCAGAGGCCATGGCCCATTGGGAAAACGGCTACCTATTTAGCGCCCCGGCCCGTTCGAGCACCAGTGCCCAGGGGGCATCGGTGCGGAACTGGCCGGGCATCACCCCACTGGCACAAGCCTGCCATCCCTGGCCTTGCAGGTCTGCGAGCAGGGCCTGCAACGGCGGCGGACCGCCCCCCAGGCACCGGCCCAGCTCCGCCATCGGCCAGCAGCGGGCGGGCAGGCCCGCGTCGGCG